>JAFZUH010000243.1 GCA_017618435.1 Bacteroidales bacterium
CAGAATAAATTTTAAAATTTATTCTGTTGGTATTTGGTGTTTCCACCTGCGATGACTCCATAGCCAATAAGCAGGACTAGCCTCAATATCATTTTGCAAACAAGAAACGTATGTTTGCACTATCTTTCCATAGGCTTCGTCTTGCGGAGTATCGGTAATAGGTGTTATTTCTATTTCATAATAACCGCGTTTCACTTTTTTTACCACATAATAAAGAACGGGATAATTGTATTTTTTAGCGAAATATTCACCGCCATAAATCATCGCAGAGGGCTGATGTAAAAATTCTGTAATAAAAGATTTTTTTACACTTGCCGGCGATTGGTCACTCAACATCATATAGGCACAAAGTTTATGTTGCTGGTCATATTTTGCAAAGGTTTCTCTGACTGTATCGGCAAAAACAACCTCTGTACCATAACGGGTTCTTGCTCTGTTAATCAACAATTCAAAAACTTTGTTTGAATTGGCTTTGCCCACCCCTATGCCATGATGATGAAATTGCAAAGCAAGCGACAAAACCATCCATTCCCAATTGTTGTAATGGGCTGAAAGCAAAATAACACTTTTGCCTTGTTCAAAATATTTGTTTACGATTTCGGGGTGCAAACAACGATACCTTTTCATCAGTTGTTGTTTGCTCATTGTCAGCGATTTGATTGATTCCACGAACAAATCGCACAAATGTTTATAGTATTTTTTTTCAATTAATAACAATTCCTTTCCCGACAAATTAGGAAAGGAATTGTTAAGATTTTTTCTTACCACTGCCTTTCTATAGCCGACCAATCTGTATAATATTACATACATCAGATTTGACAAGCCATACAAAGCCCACAAGGGCAACAAAGACAATGGATAGAAAACAAAGTAAAATGCTATCCTCGTCAGCATAAATATTAAATATGAGGTCCGAAGTTTACCAAGTGTTTACCTTCTTCGTTGTCGGTAAAGTTTTCAAAGTTTTTGATAAAGGCTTCCGCCAATTGACGTGCTTGTACATCGTATGCGGCTTTGTCTGCCCACATATTTCTCGGATTCAACAATTGTGTTTCCACATTTTTCAATGCTTTTGGAATCATCAAACCAAATGGTTTTAATTCTTCATATTCGCAATCGTTGATAGAACCGTCATGAATAGCGTCTATGATAGCACGAGTAGCCTTTAAACTAATACGTTTGCCTACACCGTACGCTCCGCCAACCCAACCGGTATTTACCAAATAGGCAGACGAACCATGCTGACGCATTTTTTTACGCAATTCTTCAGCATATTTGGTGGGGTGCAACAACAAAAATGGTGCTCCAAAGGCTGAAGAAAATGTCGGAACTGGTTCTTTGATACCTCTTTCCGTACCTGCCAATTTTGCCGTATAACCGCTCAAAAAATAATACATCATTTGCTCTTCGGACAAACGGGCTACAGCAGGCAACACACCAAATGCATCGGCTGACAAGAAAATAATTTCTTTGGGGTGAGTACCTTTGGAAACAGGTTTTACTATATTATTA
>JAFZUH010000244.1 GCA_017618435.1 Bacteroidales bacterium
GCACTATAAGTGCCATCTATTTTTTAAAGATACAAATATAATCATTTTATTTTTAATTTTATATTTTTTTACAAATTTTTTATTTACATTTTTTTAACACATTATAAACAACGATACAAAACTGAAATTGCAGAACCGTCATACTATGGCAGGCATACATTAATATAAAATATACAATACCTTTCTCCTAACAAAAAGATTTCAGTTTTTCAATTTGTCAGTTATAATTTTTTTATATTGATAATTAGCATGTTTTGAAAAAAATTCAGTATTTTTCCCTACTTGATGAATGTTGTTAAAATATTTTTTTATACCTTTGCAAAATATAAATTATTAAACTAATAACTTATGAACATTGAAGAAAGAGTGATAGCAATTGTTGCTGACAAACTTGGAAGAGATGTAGCGGAAGTTTCTCCTGAAAAAAACTTTGTTAACGATTTGGGAGCAGACTCATTGGACACTGTAGAGTTATTGATGGTTTTTGAACAAGAATTCAAAATCAAAATTCCTGAAGACGTACAAGAAAAAATCGCTACAGTTGGTGATGCTATCAATTTTATCAAGGAAGCTACACCAGAGGCTTAATTCTATTTTATGGAATTAAAAAGAGTTGTAGTAACAGGGCTGGGGGCACTTACTCCAATAGGTAATAATCTTGAAGAATATTGGCAAGGTTTGCTTAATGGAGTAAGTGGTGCTTGTCCGATCAGTCATTTTGACGTTTCTTTATTCAAGACTCGTTTTGCATGCGAAGTAAAGGGATTTGACCTTAGCGACCGCATGGATATTAATATTAAGGAATTGCGTAAACTTGATTTGTTTACCCAATATGCTTTGGCAACCGCACAAGAGGCCATTGGAGATTCCGGATTGGATTTGACCAAAGAAGATTTGGTGCGTGCAGGAGTTATTTGGGGAACAGGCATTGGCGGATTTACTTCATACGGTGAAGAAATTGTCAATTACGCCAATAGTCCGGAGCCTCGGTTTAATCCGTTTTTTATTCCCAAAATCATAGGTGATATAGCCGCAGGTCATATCTCCATGCACTTCGGTTTGTTGGGTCCGAACTATGTAACCACTTCTGCCTGTGCATCTTCAGCAAATGCCATTTGCGATGCTTTCAATATGATACGGCTGGGAAAAGTAGATTGGATTGTTACGGGAGGCAGCGAAGCCCCTGTCAACTTCTCCGGCATCGGCGGCTTTAATGCCATGCATGCTTTATCTACAAGAAACGATGACCCGTCAACAGCCTCCCGTCCTTTTGACAAAAACAGAGACGGTTTTGTTATCGGTGAAGGTTCCGGAGCATTAATTTTGGAAAGTTTGGACCACGCCTTGGCAAGAGGAGCAAAAATATATGCTGAAATATGCGGTTGCGGGCTGTCTGCAGACGCGTATCATTTAACCGCTCCGCATCCGGAAGGCAATGGTGCCAAATTGGCCATGGCACATGCCTTGGAAGAAGCCAATCTTTCAATAGAAGATGTTGACCATATTAACACACACGGAACTTCCACTCCATTAGGAGACCTTGCAGAAGTGAAAGCCATAACATCTTTATTTGGAGAACATGCCAAAAATATAAATATCAATTCTGTCAAATCAATGATAGGCCACCTGCTTGGTGCTGCCGCAGCGGTGGAGAGCATAGCAACTATTCTGGCAATTGTCCATGATATTGTTCCTCCAACCATCAATCATTTTGAAGACGATGAAAGAATTGACCCTAACTTGAACTTTACTTTCAACAAAGCACAACAACGGAAAGTTGATGTTGCCATCTCCAATGCTTTTGGTTTTGGCGGGCATAATGCTTCTCTATTATTCAAAAAATATAAGGCATAAATTGTGTTTAAAAGAAAGAGCAAAAGTCCACTTTATCAATATATCAAAACCCTTTTAGGCTACAGAGCAAAAAATATAGAGATATATGAACAGGCGTTCATACATCATTCTGTTGTCTGTTCGTCAAAAGGGAACAACAACGAACGCTTGGAATATCTCGGCGATGCCATTTTAGGGGCAATTGTCGCCGATTTTTTATACCGCAAATATCCGCATAGAACAGAGGGTTTTCTGACGGAAATGCGTTCAAAATTGGTTAGCAGAGACCATTTAAACAGATTAAGCCGAAAAATAGGTTTAGACCAATTTTTGATTGTTCAAAAGGGATTTTCTTCGCTTCCCTCTTCTATTTACGGCAATACTTTTGAGGCTTTTATCGGTGCTATTTTCCTTGACAAAGGTTTTGACAAAACAAAACAAGTGGTTATCCAACAAATATTTGAAGTTTATGTCAATTTGGAAAGCATTGAAAAAGAAGACAATAATTTTAAAGGGAAAATTCTGCACTATGTGCAAAAACACCATTTGAAAGTCAATTACAATGTTGTTAAGGAAATAAATACTCCTTATCAGAAAAAAGAATATCTTGTATATCTGTTCATTGATGATAAATTTGTAGCCGAAGGACAAGATTTTTCCATTAAATTGGCTGAACAAAATGCAGCCATGGTCGCTTGCGAAAAACTACATCTGAAATAAAGAAAACTATACGTTTTTCCGGCTTAATTTCCAAACACTCAAAGAAATCAAAACAATGGTTAAGCCAACCATTATCGTTACCGGCAACCACAACAATTCCAAGCCGGCTCCCTTTATCATAATATCACGCAAGGCAATAATAAACCATTTGGCAGGAATAATGTTGGAAAACACCTGCAAAACCATAGGCATATTTTCTATAGGGAACAAAAATCCGGACAAAAGCAGGGTCGGCAAGAAAAATCCCAACATACAAACCAACATGGCCACTTGTTGGGTGTTTACCAAAACGGAAATTAAAATGCCTAAAGAACAGGCTGTCAGCATAAACAAAAAACACAACAAAACCAACAAGGCTATGCTCCCATGCATAGGCATGTGAAAAATAAGTATCCCCAAAATTATAATAATTGCAGTGCAAATCAAAGAAATGCACATATAAGGAATTATTTTTCCTATTACCAGCACCAATTGATTGGAAGGGGTAATGGCCAACATTCTCCACGTACCCAATTCTCTCTCTTTTGACAAGGTAATAGATGTCATCAAAGAGGTTACAATTATCATAATCAATGCAATATTGCCCGGAATAAACATATAGGCACTTTCAAGATGCGGGTTGTATTGCATTTTCACTTTTATATTGATATTGTTTGCCATAGCCATGTTTTGTCGGTTTGCATACGCCCGATTGATGATTTCTGTGGCATAACTTTTTACCGTAGCGGCCACATTAAGGTCTGAAGCGTCCAAGATAAGTTGAATATCCGGCGAAAAACCGTGTGTATATGAAGATTCAAAATCTGGAGGAAAAACCACCAGCATTCTAATGTCCTTGGATTGAAACGTTTTTTCTATCTCCTTGGCATCGTGCAGATTGGCAACAATAGAAAAATAATCGGAAACAGCAAAATCCTGTATAATCTGTCTTGACAAAGAACTTCGGGAATTGTCCAATATGGCAATATCGGCATTGTTGATTTCATTTTTGATGGTATAGCCAAACAACAAAACCAACACAATTGGCATTATTAATATAAAAATCAGGGTTTTATAGTCATATATAACTTGTCTGAATTCTTTAAGTAAAATCGCTCTAAAATTCCGCATAAAGTTCTGTTTATCTATTAATTATTTTTTGAAAAACCTCGTTCATGTTTTCGGAATCGGTTTGACTTTTCAATTCAGAAGGATTTCCAATTATCTTGATTTGTCCATTTTCCATAATACACAAGCGATTGCAATATTCCGCTTCGTCCATATAGTGTGTAGTAACAAGAATAGAAACCCCGCGTTCTGCGGTTTCATAAATCATGTTCCAAAAATCCCGTCTTACAATAGGGTCCACTCCACTTGTCGGCTCGTCCAAAAAAACAACATTGGGATCATGCAAAATTGCGGTGGCAAACATCAGTTTTTGTTTTCTTCCCAAGGGCAAATTTGAAACTCTTGTTTTGGCATAATCCCGCATTTGCAAACGTGCAATAATGGAAAGCATTTTCTGATGCAGTTTTTTCTTTTCCATACCATAAATGGTACCGAACAGTTCCATGTTTTCCATAACGGTCAAGTCTTCGTACAAAGAAAATTTCTGACTCATATAACCGATATGTTTTTTTATCTCTTTGGATTGGTTGATGACATCGTAACCGACAATTTTTGCGGAGCCCGAAGTCGGCAACAACAAGCCGCACAACATTCTGATAGTTGTTGTTTTTCCTGCACCATTAGCTCCCAAAAAACCAAAAATTTCTCCTTTCTTCACAGAAAAAGAAACATGATCTACGGCAGTAAAATGCTTGAATTTTTTGGTTAAATCCGTAACAACTATACTATTTTCGTCCATCTTGATATTTTGCCTGCAAAGATACAAAATATATTACAAACATTCTGCTTTTTGAAGAGACATTCCTTATTTATTTTACTTAAAATGCAGAAAACAAGCAAACTATTCATTTCCCTGCAGTTGTTTGTTAATATTATAATTTGAAAACCAATAATACAACAACCACATTGTCAAATTTATCAATATCATCACCACAGCCACGCCAAAAACTCCAACGTATTTAACCGCAAAATAATTGAGTATCACTCCAACAGTTCCGACAATTATCGAAATGATGAGATTGAAATATGTCTTTTCAAAATATGAGGTATAATATTGATAAAGCAAGGCTAAGACAGAAAGTATTTGAGCGACAGCCACTAATGGGAAAAATTTTAATATGTTATAATAATTTTGCGGAATAATGCCTGATAACAAAGCCACAAATATAGCGAGAAGCAACATTAGGGAAATCGCCGCAAAAGACAACAAAACAACCTTTGCCACCCTATTGGTCCGGCGTTTCAAGACCTTTACATCAGTTTCTTTCATCATCAAAGGCATCCAAATATTTTGGAATGAATTGAAAATAACAGGCAATATCAAAGCAAATTGCACCGCTTTGTTATAATCGGCAAAATCTTCTATACCGCAATATTTCTGCACAAAATATTTGTCCGCAAAATTGATAAAAACATAACTGACAGAAGTCATCATAATGGGCAGACTTATTTTCAGACACCTTTTCATCATCTCTTTGTTGTAGGCAAAAGTCATTTCCCTATAAAAATAGCGGAAAAAATATATTAAAACCACAAACTCAGAAACATAAGTGGCAATTAAACGGATTTTGACTTTGTCGCCGGACAAAAAAAGCAAAGATGCAAAAACAACAATATTCACCAACAGACAACGTCCGATATTGTAGCGTTGTATTTTGGAAATCTTTTCTGATGTTACAAAAAACATCGTCAGCAAAACATTGTATATAAAAACAATGATTGCCAATAAAATAAAAAACCTATACGATTGATAATCGATAGGCTGTTCCACTAAAAAATCAAAAATATAAAAATCCAAACCAAAGCCGTAAACAATACCAAAAACCACCGACAAAAAAGAAATTAAGGTAACATTGATACTGAACAGCAATTGGCCTCTATCCCGACTATTATCATAAAAATGATACATTTTTACAAGGCCGACATGGAGACCCAAACTGAAAGTCGGTGCTAATGTAAACGCAAAGGTATACAAATAATCATAAACACCAACCTCCTCTTTTGTCATCAGGTGAAGGAAAAGCGGAATCAACAGAAAATTGGTTCCTCTGACAATAACATCTACAGAAAAAACTTTGGAAAAACGTTCTACAAGAATATTTCCCTTGAAATATTGCAGATATTGTTGAAATTTTTCCTTCACCCTCAACACAAAACAAGTTCAATTACTCTTCTTCGGCAATAGGAGTAAATACTCTGGCTGCCAATTCTTTATCGAATTGATAAAGGCCATAACCGTCTCCTATCATTGTCAAAGCGTCTATCATGCCTTGGGCATGTTCTTCTTCTTCCACCTGTTCATTCACATACCAATTAAGCATTATTTTGGCAGCATAATCTTTTTCTTTTTCTGCCAAAGCATAAAGATTGTGAATCATAGCGGTAACCTTTTTTTCGTGTTCCAAAGTGTCTTTAAATGCCTCTAAAAGCGATTTCCACGATGTTTTCACTTTTTCTATCGGTTTTAGCGTAACCTTGTTGCCTCTTGAAATCATATAATTCATAAATTTTTCGGCATGGGCCTGTTCTTCTTGGAATTGGATTTTAAACCAATTGGCCGCACCTGACAAACCAACATTGCTGCAATAGGCTGACATGGACAAATACAAATACGCTGACCAAAATTCCGCATTGATTTGGTCATTCATTGCTGTTTCTAATTTTTTACTTAACATAATTGTAATGATTTTTATTGATTATTTATAGAAAACGTAAAAAAACGCTAAAAATTACGTTAATCACATATTTTTAGAAAAAAAGTTACTGCTGTTGAATATTAAAAAAGGGAAGTGTGATTGTTCACGCTTCCCCAATGAATATTAAAATCAAAAAGTTATGAAAAATCCTTATTTAGTAACTTTTTCCAACCATTTAACCATACCAAACATTACGCACATGGAAACAAGGCAAATAGCGAGGAATACACCCCAACATTGCCATATTGACCAAGCGTTGAGCATGATAGGTCCGACAAAGATGAACAAGTTGCCTATTGCAGTTGCTCCCAACCACAAACCTTGGCACAAACCTACCATGTGTCGTGGTGCCACTTTGGAAACAAAAGACAAACCGAGCGGAGAAATAAACAACTCTGCCACCGTGAGGAAGAAATAAGTTACAATCATCACCCAAGGTGCGGCTTTTGCCAAACCTGCCTGAGCCATTGCAGCAGCATCCATTGCTCTGAATTCATCGCCTGACGGATAATTTTCAATAATGGAGAATATCATCAGGAACAAATATGCACAACCTGCGATTCCCATACCTAAAGCGATTTTGCGTGGAGTGGAAACAGGTTTGCCTTTGCGTGCCAACGATGCAAACAATATCATGATGATAGGTGTAAGCACGATTACAAACAAGGGGTTCATGGCTTGCCAAATTTCAGGAGCAATGGCCGATGAATCGACAAAATCACGTGCGAACACCGACAATGATTGTCCGTTTTGGTGGAATGACAACCAGAAGAAAACAGCGATACCCAAAACTGCAAACAAAGCAGCCATACGTTGTTTGATTTCTTTTGCCATTGCCATTTTTTCTTCTTCAGAATATCCGACTGTTTCCGCTGCAACTTTTTTGGCCGGTTGCGGGAATTTTTTCTTATTCACAAAGAATATAATCAACGAAATGAACATAGCCAACATTGAAGCGATAAAAGCATAGTGGATACCTGTATTATAAACTTCAATATAATCTGAACTGAATCGGGTTAAATCGGTTATTGCGTTCGGGTCTCCTACAACAGAATTTGCCATCGTTTCCGTAAATTTTGTTGTAACTTGTCCGTCTGCAAGATATTGATGGCAAAGAGCAGGCATATCTGCATTATAGACAAAATTGTGAATTTTTAGCCACCATGTACGCAAAACAGGGGCAACAAAAGGAGCAATAACACCGCCTATATTAATAAATACGTAGAAAATTTGGAAACCGCTATCACGTTTGTCTTTGGCTTCTGCCAATGCTTCGGGACCTTTCTTTGCGGCTTCGGCCTCAAAATTGTCATACATTTGACCAACAAGGGCTTGCAAATTACCTTTGAACAAACCGTTACCGAAAGCAATACACAACAAGGCAAAGCAGGTAAATATCAATATTCCCCACCATAAACCATTTCCATTGGTGATAATTCCGTCTATTTTGCTGAACAAAGGTATGGCCAAAGCAACATAACCTACTGCCATAATAACCAAACCCCATTGAATAGTACGGTTGTAATTTTGTGTACGGTCAGCAATAATACCGCCCACCAAACTCAACACATATATTCCGAAATAGAAAACAGAATAGATGAGTCCCGCTGTTCCGTCAGGCAATCCGAATTTGGAAACAATGAACAGCAACAAAATCGCATTCATAATATAATACCCGAAACGCTCACCCATGTTACTCAATGCGGCTGCAACAAGTCCTTTCGGATGTTCTTTCGCTTTCTTAAGGTAATAAACCAAAAATGGAACCACAAGAATCAAAATAGCAATGAATATCACCGCTGTGGAATGATTCTGCCAAAGATTTTGAAAAGAATTCATAAAAAAAAGTTTTAATTAAACAAGGACTTCTATTATCTTCTGCTATCCAAATCGTGTGAAGCCCTTTTTTAAACACAATTCAGATTTATGAATGCAAAATTATAAAAAAATTCTTTAAAACCATTATTTTCTACCTATTTATTAAAAAAGATTTATCTGTTTTATTTACAAACTATTGGTTTACACTTTTTTACAAATAAAAAATAAAGATTTTTATCAAAATTCTCTTTATGAAAAAATTTTACTATCTTTGCAGTATAGAATTAAAATGCTTTATCAGACAAAGATATAAACTTTATTTTTGACAAAAACAGCACAAAATACAGATTATGGACAAAAAGATTATTATTATTCCGACTTATAATGAAAAAGAAAATATAGAAAAAATCATTCGTTATGTTTTTGGGCTTAACCAAGATTTTCATATTCTCATTATCGATGACGGCAGTCCCGATGGTACTGCAGAAATTGTCAAAAAATTGATACCTGAATTTGAAAACCAGCTTTTTTTAGAAGAAAGAAGCGGAAAACTTGGGCTTGGCACGGCTTACATTTATGCTTTTAATTGGTGCCTACAAAGAGATTACGAATTTATTTTTGAAATGGATGCCGATTTCTCCCACAATCCCAACGATTTAGACCGTTTATATCAAAAAGCGGCAACAGAAAACAAAGATGTTGTCATTGGTTCCCGCTATTGCAACGGTGTAAATGTTGTCAATTGGCCGATAAAACGTGTGTTGATGTCTTATTACGGCTCGGCTTATGTGAGAACCATTCTCGGATTGCCCATACATGACACAACCGCAGGTTTTGTATGCTATCGCAGAAAAGTGTTGGAAAGCATCAACTTCAATCAAATAAAACATATCGGCTACGGATTTCAAATTGAAATGAAATATATTTCATGGAAATTGGGATTTAAAATTGCCGAAGTGCCGATTATTTTTACGGACAGAACTGAAGGAACATCAAAAATGAGCAAAGGAATTTTCAAAGAAGCCATTTTTGGTGTATTCAAATTGAAACTTTCCCTGCTTTTCGGCGGATTGGAAAAATATAGAAAAAACTAAAGGAATTTGCCTCTTATGGCATTTATGCTACACTACTTACTGCGGAAGAGAAGAAAAAAAACTACTCAAAACAAACTTTCAACCATCTTACTCTTCCGCATTATATACAAGTTAAAGCACTGGAAAACAATATGTTTTCACATTAAAGTATCTTTTTGTATTTTGTGTATCTCGCTTATTGACAACATAAAAAACATGCTCATTATATTCCCAATACAGCAACTATCTGCATAGTTCCGTTACTGACGGAATTTGTTTTGTTGTTTTTGTCAATTTTCATTATTATTTTTTATCAAATAGGGAAAAAATAAAAAAAGCAGCCTATACGGCTGCTTTACAATGAA
>JAFZUH010000245.1 GCA_017618435.1 Bacteroidales bacterium
ATAACTTCTTCCAATGTTTTGTATCTTCCATCGTGCATATAAGGTGCTGTAAGGGCTATATTGCGTAAAGACGGAGCCCGATACGCTCCTCTGTCTTTGGACTGTCGGGTAACGGAAAACCTGTCGTGATTATCTGTAAAGACAGAATCCAAACCATTGTTGTAAAACAAATTGGTGGTCATCAAAAGGTTGCCGTCGTTGCCGTGACAATGGAAACAATCCGCACCTTCTTCTGTTGTAAAAAGTACAAAACCCTGCAATTCATCGTCAGAGAGTTGCAGTTCTCCACGAATGTATTTGTCAAATTTGGAGTTGGCTGAAACCAATGTTCTTAAAAATTGGGCAATGGCTTTGCAGATTCTGTCCATAGTAACCTCTTCGGTTCCAAATGCTGCCTTGAACATCGGAGGATAGATTGCTATGCTTGCAATGGCTTGTGTGCAACGCTCTTCGGTGGAACACATTTCATCTTCCGCTGTAATTGCCATTCGGACAATATCTTCCAAATTTTGATAGGAGATATTCGACTGATTGACAAATCCATTCCACAGATAACCATTGTTGTTGAATATTAAATTGAACAAAGGCATCATATTGTGATTGGTCGGAATGCCTGTTATGCCAAAAGTTTTTCCGTTGATGTATTTTGGGTGGTCAATGCCGCAGACAAAAGCATTTTTTTGCAAATGGCACGATGCACAACTCATCATAGAGTCTTGATTTGTACCAAGATAGCCCCGCAAACGGGTATCATAAAACAAATATCGTCCCAATTTAACGCCTTCTATAGTCAGTGGGTTGTCTTGCGGAATGTTGGTTTTTGTCGGGAAAAAAGGCGGAATTGTGAAATTATAGGGTGTAGTATGGAATTGCTCTTCGGGTTCGGGTTTATGACAAGATGTTGATAAAATTATGATAATCAGTATGTAAAAGAGTTTTTTCACTGCCAAGTTATTTTCTCACATAGTGAGGCATCTCAAATGGAATAACGAAAGAATATTCTATCAGTCCGCAAATTTCCCCTTCATTGTTTTTCCATGGAGTTTGGAATATCATTTTTTTTACTCCGTTTTTTTCTATGGTATAACAATTATCACTGCCGTCAAGCAACATTTGGTTGATTTTTGCGATGGCATGAGGAGGGTGGCAGGCATAAAGATTTTCACCCCGTTTGTCGCCGAAAGTATTGACGGCACGCTCGTTCATATAAAGAATGATGCCTTTTTTGTCGCAAATGGTTATACTGCAAGACTGATGTTTGAAAAAATCTTCCATTTGATTGATTTTTATTTTACTAACGTTGAATTCAGATTTTTATTTTGTGATGAGGCGAATATATTTTTTTTATAAAAATCCCCAAAAGATACTTTTATATATAATATTTTTATATTTTTGTAAAATGGATAACGGACTATTTATATGGTTAAATAATCTGTTATATGTTAATAAAACTAATTTTAATATCAAATAATTTACGGAAATGAAAAAGAAGTTTATTTGTACCGTTTGCGGGTACGTTCACGAAGGCGATGATGCACCAGATTTCTGTCCACAATGCAAAGTGCCGAAAAGCAAATTCAAATTGTTGGAAGAAACCGGAGCATTGAATTTTGTTACAGAGCATGTTATCG
>JAFZUH010000246.1 GCA_017618435.1 Bacteroidales bacterium
ATGTTGTTGATGTAGAAGAAAATTCAGCCACCTCCTCTACTTCCGTTTGTGTTTCAACAATCGTTTTGCAGGCAGTTTTTTCTGAACTTATTGATGCTGAGTTGCCTTGAGCCAATTCCGCAAGTCTGCGTTGCAGAATTGCCATAGGAGAATCATCTTCTGTTGTTATTTGAGTGGTAGTTTGTGTTTTAACTACAATGGTTTCTTCAACGACTTGCTTTTCAATGCATTCTTCTGTTGTTACAGCAATAATTTGTGCTTGTACAACTTCCTCTTGAACCGGCAATTTCTTTTTCGGTTCAACTATATTATTGTCTTTTTCAACAAACAAATCATGCAAACGTTTTCGAGATGGCATCAATAAAGCCAAATGAAATAAGTTTTTCTGATTATTCGCCTTACAATCAACATAATGCAACAACATACAATAAGGAAAATCTTTTATTTCATTTTCCAAATCAACATGTTGAGTCCCCTTGGGGTCTATTAAAAAATTTTCTATCTGTCTAATATTTATCATCTTACCAATCTCCTACTGTCGCTGCAAAAATATCATCAACAAGGGCTTCACACAATTCTGCAACCAATTGGTCTTCTACGGCAGAAAGATTTAAGCCGCTATCAAAATCAACATATCTGGAAAATGTTTTTTCGGTAGATTTTTCTTCATCAAACCTATTTTCATAAGTTATTCTGACAGTAATAGTCAATCTGTTCATTGTTGCCATATCCGTTCCAACGGCGGCAGATGTTACACTATAATTTGTAATTTCCCCGTCAAAAGACAAATCGCCTCGCGAATTGACAATTGATAATTTGGTGGAACTTTGAAACTTGTCTTTCAATTGTGTGGTCAATTCATTAGCCAACTTCAGATTTACCAATGCAGCATTATTTTGAAATTGCTTGATGGCTACCGTTTTGGCCTCGGCAGGTATATTCACCCCAACTGTAGAATACTTGATTGTGCAATTTGTCAAGCACAATAGCAAACAAACAAGAACAAAACAATTTTTCATGCCTTATTTTTTATCCAAACCGAATTCTTTTAATTTACGATACAAAGTTCTTTCTGAAATGCCCAAATCCAAAGCCGTTTGTTTTCTTCGTCCTTTGTTTTTAGCCAACGCTTTCTCTATCAATTCTTTTTCTTTAACTAAAAGCGAAAGATTATCTTTTGGTGCAAAGGCTTCCAAATCCTGACTATCAACATAATCTGCAATTTCTATATCAGAATGACCTTCCGGTTGAGGAGAAGCATACACAATATTGGAATTTGATGAATGTATATCATCAATCAAGAATGATTTTGGCTCTGTTACATTTATACTGCGGTCATTTTTAGACATTTTTGCCATTTGTGCCTTCAAATCACTAATATCCTTCTGCATTTCCGCTAAAAACTTGAATATCAATTCCCGTTCAAATCCCATATCGGTCGTGTTGTTTTGAGGGGCAAGAGAGCCTCCTCCTCTATACAATTGAACGGCTGCTTGAGACGGTAGAGGCAAATACTTTTGAAGCACTTCAACAGTTATTGTTCTGTCTTGTTCAATAATGGACATTTGCTCTACAATGTTTTTCAATTGACGAACATTGCCGGGAAAAGTATAATGCAAAAGCATTTGTTCTGCCTCTGCATTCAAAACAACCGAAGGCATTCTATATTTATCGGAAAAATCCAAAGAAAACTTCTTGAACAGCAATAGAATATCTTCCTGTCTATCTCTTAATGGCGGAATATTGATAGGTACGGTATTCAATCTATAATACAAATCTTCACGAAACCGCCCTATTGAAATGGCTTCCAACAGTTTTACATTAGTTGCTGCCACCACTCTAACATTTGTCTTTTGGACTTTAGAAGAACCGACACGTATAAATTCTCCACTTTCCAAGACTCGCAACAATCTTGCTTGTGTAGCCAAAGGCAATTCAGCCACCTCATCTAAAAATATAGTACCCTTGTCGGCTTGTTCAAAATATCCTTTTCGGCTGTCAATGGCACCTGTAAAAGCCCCTTTTTCATGTCCGAACAATTCAGAGTCAATAGTTCCCTCCGGTATCGCTCCACAATTGACGGCTATATACGTTTCATGTTTTCTCGCACTATATTGATGAATGATTTTAGGAAAATTTTCTTTTCCCACTCCACTTTCACCCGTTATCAAAACGGACAAATCAGTTGTGGCCACTTGCAAAGCCACCTCTATTGCCCGATTGATACCTCGAGAATTTCCAATGATGCCAAATCGTTGTTTAACCGACTGAATATCTTCCATATTCTATATTTATCCAAAAACAAAAGCGATTGTTGTATATCGCTACTATTTTCTATCTTTTGCAAAGATAGCATATTTTACAATACCAACAATTCATTTTCCTAAAAAATGCAAAAAAGAGTACCCGAAAGGATACTCTTTTCTCACATGACAAGTTGGTTCTATCTTTTATCCTTTAGTTTTTCCAA
>JAFZUH010000022.1 GCA_017618435.1 Bacteroidales bacterium
GATTGTATGTGCCAATTTTTTCTATAAAACGTCCATCTCGAGGTGCACGACCATCCGCAACGACTACGTGATAAAAAGGTTGACCTTTTTTGCCACGTCTTTGTAATCTAATTCTTACTGGCATACTTTATTTTTTTATTTGTTAAAATTTATTGATAATAAGTTTGCAAATATCGCATTTTTTTCAATACAAATTGCATTTTTGGCAAAAAAATATTGTCTTTGTTTGTCTTATAAATTCATATTCACAAAACCAACTAATATTCAATATATTACAATAGCAACGATTTGTTTTTCCAAGTAATCAATCTGTTGTTATTTGTTAAAACAAACCTATTAAACCTATCATTTATAGAAAACTCTTTGAAGTTTATTTCATCAATTTTCCGGAAAAAATCATTTTTTTGCTTCCATCTACACCAAAAACAGCCTCTATTTGCAAGGCTCCATTATCTGCAACGGCTTTTATGGTTTTTATGATATACTTTTCATGTGGTGTTTGCTTGATAAGGGGAACTATATTTGTACCTGAATATGATTTGGAGGTCTTTTGCAAGCCTTTAATGGTCATATCTACAGTCAAAGGCATAAAACGGGAAAACTTCACATTATACATAATAATTGTAACGGGATTATTATGTTGAATATCCACTATCACATTTTCCCGCGTATAACTACCATATTGCATAGTCCCTTTATACTTGGTTGTTTGTGCCGACAAGCCTATAAAACATATCGTAAACACAAATACACATACTAAATTTTTCATTTTTTGTATTTTATAAAAAAGGCAGGCTTTTTCAAGCCTACCTTTTACGTTTATTATTTTTCTTTTGTCTTGTTATTCTATCCAAGCAATAACATCACCTTTGGCAACTTTATCACCTTGTTTTACACAAGTATCCACCAATTTTCCGTCTATCGGAGCAGACACTTCTTCCAAACCATAATAGGCTTCTACGCAAGCGAAGAAATCGCCTTTTTTGAACTCTTTACCCGGCTGTGGAGCAACTGATTTATCGGTAAAATCGGCTTCCCAAAGCATTGTACCGGAGACAGGAGCCAAAACCGGAGTGGCTTTTGGATATTTGTCTGAAATGTAAGCAAACAATCTTTCCACTTGCACTTCCTTGGTTGGAGGAGCCAAAGCAGCGGCTTTATCGGCACGTATTTTCGCCAAATCTTCTTCAAAACGTTTCTTGGCTGCACCTGATTTATAATCCCTATATTGTCTGTCATGCATAGCCAATTCAAACAATTCTTCTTCGTCTTGCCCAAGGTCCCAACCGTTTTCTTCCATTTCTTTACGATATTCAGGCAACTGGTCTTTTACGGCATCGTGCGGAACACCTGTATAGAATTCCAAACCTTGTTGTTTTGCCAATTCTATAATTTCCGGTGCCAATGTTCCCGGCAATTTTCCCGTTTTGCCTAAAATCATATTCCAACTGTCTTTGTCTATACGGGAGAAACGTGGTTCGCCATTGGCCATAGCAAAAATATTCATCAAGGCAATATTTTTTACATATTGGCTAAATGGAGTTACCAATGGTGGATTGCCTAATTTAGGCCAAACATATTCAACTTCTTGGAACAATTGTACCACCAAAGCATCTAATGTAACTTCCGGTTTGCCGTGTTTTCTCAATGCGGCGTTTATGGCTGCGTGCATACCTTTCAAATCGGCCATCATAGAACCCATCATACCGCCGGGCAAACCGCAACCGACTAACAATGAATTCATTATTTTGTTTCTCGGGTCTATAAATTCTCCCAAAAAATCATCCATAAACGATTGGGTAAGGCTACGTGCTTCCATATAGGCTGACATATTTATATCCGGCACTGTAAATCCGGCATCTTTCAACATCGCCCGAATGGTAATCACATCAGGGTGAACCATACCCCATGAAAGGGGTTCCATAGCAACATCGATATAATCAGCACCAGCACGGGCAACCTCCAAAGTAGAAGCCACTGAAAAACCCGGACCGGAATGTCCATGATATTGAACTTTGATATGGGGATATTTTGTTTTGATGGATTTTACCAACATACCCAATGTTTGCGGGCGACCTACACCGGCCATATCTTTCAAACAGATTTCATCGGCACCATATTCCACCAGTTTATCCACAACAGACATATAATATTCCACCGTATGGATAGGCGAAGTGGTGATACTCAATGCCGCTTGTGAAATCATGCCTGCCTCTTTGGCATATTTGATAGACAATTCCAAATTACGATGGTCGTTCAATCCACAAAATGAACGCATTATATCCACGCCTTGTGCTTTTTTGACTTTTGCCATCAATCTGCGCACATCGGCTGGAACAGGATACATTCTTATGCCATTCAACGCACGCTCCAACATGTGTGTCTGAATGCCTGCTTTATTAAATGGTTTTACCCATTCCCTTACTGCTTTATTGGGATTTTCGCCATACAAAAGATTCACTTGTTCAAAAGCACCGCCATTGGTTTCAATTCTTGCAAAACAGCCCATATCTACAATAACAGGAGCAATTTTGGTCAATTGATCAACACGTGGTACATATTTGCCCGAGGATTGCCACATATCTCGGTACACTAAACTAAATTTAATTTCTCTGCCCATTGTATAAAATATTTTTTACAAAGGTACAAATATACGCTTTTAATTTCAAATATTAAACACCGATAACAAAAAAAATATACGCCTAACTATCAATTAATTGTATATATCTATAGCCATACAACAGAAAAGATAAAGTCTAAAAATGGCAGTTTTTGGACACTATTTTGTA
>JAFZUH010000247.1 GCA_017618435.1 Bacteroidales bacterium
GTACAATATTAATTTTGGCAATAATGTAATACCCAAATATTCTTTTAACGCTAAAGAATTGGATGAGGAAACGGGTATGTATTACTATGAGGCACGGTATTATGCTCCGCCTACTTTTACCAGCAGAGACCCGCTTTTTGAGAAATATTTTTGGATAAGTCCTTACTCTTATTGTGCTAATAACCCTATTAAGTACATGGATCCGAGTGGGTGTACAATTGTTATTATAGGAGAAGACGGAACAGAAACAACGTATGAACCGGGAATGACATATGAAGGAAATGATGAGTTTACTCAAAAAGCGATAACAGTACTGAATGACGGTTATTCCAATTCCGCTACGGCAGAACGAATGATTGGTGAATTGTGTGGTCCAGAATATTTATATAAAATCGAGAGTGGAGTAGAATCTGATTATACTCCATCTAATCAATCTGTTATTCAAAAATATGGTTCTGACGAAGTCTTTTATGAAAAAGGTGGCGGTGTTATTAAATGGAATACTTCGGGTATGGGTACTTTTGAGCAAGATCCCCAAGGTGGTCCGTCTATCTTAAAAAAACGTCCTTCTATAAGTTTGTATCATGAACTCGGACATGCATGGGATAATATGGCAGGATTGATGGCTGGGGACAGCATGAAATTTCAAGATTTGGAAGTGAATGAATGGACGGCAACAAGGACAGAAAATATGATTAGGCAGGAATTGGGCATACCTTTACGCACTTGGTATTATAAAAGCAAATCAGGCGGACCAATGTTTCCGCGTCTTTTGGATAGGAATGGAAATTATAAATATACTCAATATCAACACTAAATAATCATGAGCAGAATATTAAGGTTAATATTGTTAATAGGTGTATTGCTTCAAGTAAGTTTATTGTTTGCACAAGGTGTAATACTTGATAGTCTTTGCGAAGGATCAATATATGTTAAAACAGAAGAATATGAAGGAGTTATTTTCAGTGCTAATTGTCCTGAAAATTGGAAAGATAACAAGACTTACAGATGGAGTCCTACGGAAGAAGATATAGTTTTGGCGGAAAGGTTAATAAAAAAATACATTCTCAACGAAAAATACATTACCTTGGCGAACAAGTTGCTAATAAAAAAATACAATCGCAAAAGAGTTCAAGGAATTGATTCTGTAAGTCAAAGCCAAACACCAGTAGTAGACCTAAATCTTGACAAATATTATAGACAGTATATGGGATTTAAGGACAAACGAGGAAGAGAAACTCTGTATGTAAAGTGTTTTTGGAAAGAAAAGGAATGTGAGTTTCCCTATTGGAAACGAAATTCAATTACGATTTGTGATGGTGGAAGCTACTATTGGAATATAACTGTTGATCTAAAAAGAAAAAAATGTTTTGCTTACAGCGTTCATCAATAATATAGTATTTTATAAACTCCACAAAAAAACTATCTTCGCAAAATGAAAAATAGGCAAAACATTAACGGCAGTTTAAGAAAAAAGGAAGTAACACAACCGCAGCAAAACACGGAGTATTACCTGTTTAACTCCCAAGGCAACCTGAAAGCCTACAGCGATGATATAATGAGTTTTGCATATTACGGTTACAATGCAGCTAACACAAGAACATATAAATTAAGTTTATACAACACCAACTTGTGGATAAACGGCCAACAACAACCCTTAAATTTACAATGGCAAAATGCTATGTTCTATCCGAATACCTACCTGAATTTTGATGCCTTTGGTAATTATACCAAGCATTATTACAATGGCACAGAACGTATTGCCAGCAGATTGGGAGATAACAATACCACTATTGCTATTGATAACATGCTTGAAAATAGAAAGTTATCATTAGAGGAACGGGTTAGAAATGAGATACAAGAACTTATCTCCGAACCCACGCAAGTGGATATGCCACCCGTGTTGGATATTTTGAATTTACAACCCACCGGCACACCAAATGATATATATTATTATCATCCTAACCACTTGGGCTCCACTTCCTTTGTTACCGACCAAAACCAAACTATTACACAGGGATTTTTATACGCTCCCTTTGGGGAAATTACGACAGAGTATAATGTAAACTTTGGAAATAATACAATACCTAAGTATAGTTTTAATGCCAAAGAATTGGATGAGGAAACAGGTATGTACTACTATGAAGCGAGATATTATGCTCCGCCTACATTTACAAGTAGAGATCCTTTATTTGAGAAGTATTTTTGGATGTCTCCGTATGCCTATTGTGCTAACAATCCAGTGAAGTACGTGGATCCGAGTGGAAGAAAAATTTTTGTTGCAAATGAAAAAAGTAAAGATTATATTTCACAATATTTAATAGACCAATTTGGAACAGATAATTTTATTAAATATTCAACAAATAACAAACTTAAAATAAATCATAAAAATTATCGTAGCATTTATAAATCAGCTAACGAATACCAAAAGACATTGTTGAAAGGAATAAAAAAGGCAAGTCGAAATCCACTAAAGGTCACTATTGATATTGATGACAAACAAGAATTCCAATGGAAACTAAAGGTTCCTAAATATAATGAAAATAATGAGTTGCTAGGTTATGACGAAACATGGGGTCGAATCATGGTACCTGATGGTGCTACCACAAGAGAGGGGTTAAGCGACTGTTTGATATTTATCAATAACAATGGAGCAAGCTCAATTACAATGTCTTCTGAAAATGGAGAGACGGGAAAATCTGCAAGTGCTGTTTTTTTTCATGAACTTTTGGATGAATATTTAAATTACTACGCAAAAGGTAAGATTAAAGATTCGTCACCTAAAATTAAAAAAGTGTTTTATCAAAATCAAGCTTTGCAAAACAAAGGGCTTCCACCTCGTGATGGAAAAGACCACCAATAAATTCCAATAACATATAAAATATTAACATTATGAAAATGATTATTAAAAACTTGTGTATGCTTGTCATACTTTGCTACAATATAAATATAACACAATGTCAGAAAAATATGGATTGTTATTTGCATTTTCAAGATAATTCTTCAGATAAATTTTATCTTGCAAATTCATCAACATTTGCCGAATCTATAGACAGTTGTTTTTGTACTAATGATACACTATTTGTTATATTGAAATCACTTGTTTTGATTAAGGAATCATTAAAAGAAAGTACCATTCAAATTCGCGATTACAAATCAGATAGCATAGAATATTATCGTGTATTTGGGGTGAATAAAAGTAAATATTGGTATAGTTTTTCTTTACCGGATTGTTATTCAATGAAAAATATTTCATACATCATAATTAAAAACTATTACTGCACTCGATATTTTAAGCATAAAAGGAGGAATCACTATGTTCAGGTTGCATCCGAAATTTTTGCAGATCCTAAAAAGTTTTAATTACCTGAATTCAACAAACAAATGCCCCAACTTTTATTCATAAAATGACTATCTTTGCAAAATGAAAAGGATAAAAAATAGCGACATGGCACTAACGCTTAACGGCCAACCCCAACCCATACAGCCTATGGTGCAAAACGCCATGTTTTATCCCAATACTTACATAAACTTTACCCAAGCAGGTGAATATACCAAGCATTACTATAACGGCACAGAACGCATTGCCAGCCGTTTGGGAGAACAAACTATTCCGATAAGCGTAGAAGATAATATTGAATTGGTTAATTACCAACATGATGTAAAACAAATTCTTTACAATTCTTTAGGGCAGCATTTATATGATGAACCTACGGATATGCAAGAGGGTGATTTAATTCCTTTGGAATTTTTACAAGCAACCGGCGACAACAATGCCGTTTACTACTACCACCCCAACCATTTGGCTTCCTCCATGTACGTGACAGATGCACAACAGTCTGTAGTACAGAGCTTCTTATATGCTCCTTACGGAGAAATTATCTCAGAATACAATCCTGGCTTTAACGGCAATGTTTTGCCTAATTATGCTTTTAATGCCAAAGAACTGGACGAGGAAACGGGAATGTACTACTACGAAGCAAGATACTACAAGCCACCGGTGTTTACCAGTAGGGATGCGATATTTGAGAAATATTTTTGGATGTCTCCGTATGCTTATTGTGCCAATAACCCTATTAAGTATGTGGATCCGACGGGGTGTGAGATAGGAGATTTTTATGATCGCAAAGGAAATTATTTAGGAAATGATGGTGAACAAGATGGAAAAATATACCTTTTAAAAAAAGGTTATCGTGCAAAAACCGAAAATACAAATGTTAACTGGGGAGGAACGTTATCAGAAAAGCATGTTAACGAATTAAAATCTAAATCTGAAGAAATTTCAATGGAAAGCGATTTGGGTTATATGATAAGAGCTGTTTATGCTGAAATGAGAGGTGGAGATGATAACGCAAAAGCAATTGTAGCCGAATCAATTTATAACAGGTCTCGCCTATCATGTGGTTATGAAAAAGCAGATGGTACATATATAGGTATTGTGAATAAATTTTATGATGTAGCAAAAACTAATAATGCTGCAAACAATGTATTTGAAAATCCTATTGAGTATATTTATAAAAACTCCATAGAAACAAGTGCGTGGAGAAGTAGCGTTAAAGTTTCATTAAAAGCTCATTTTGGTATAAGTGATATTGGAAAAGGAGTAATTTTTTATAATTCATCAAGTTCAACTTATTATGATAATAATAATAAAATGGAAAAAATCACATTAGATGTGAATCATAAAGGAATAAAAGGATTATGGAAATTAAAATAATTTGTATAAGCAGTTTGTTTTTATTGTTATTTTTTTTCGCATGCGAAAAAAAGCCGAATAATTATAAAATGTCATTAGAACGATGTCAAACACATTGGCAATTAGGTATAAAAGACACCACTTTGATTGTGAAAGTAGGTAATTTATATATAAAATATCATATACAAGGAGATAGTACTTATAATTTAGAGTGGGGCAATGAAACTGTAAAAAATGTTTCTAAAGAAAAATTTGAAGTGTTAGGTAATGGCATTTTAAATTTTATCGATAGCGATGAGAAGGCAATTATTCTCGGACAAAATTGTGGGTCTTCCTGTATTTACTATGTCATATTGCCATTATTGCAAAATAGTAAAGAAAAAAAATACCTGTTTGCTAAAACATATGATTTAGAGAAAACCATGGTCGCTTATATACCTGAAGAGAATGACATTTTTGTTAGAGTAGAAAATTATATAACAGGTCAATATATGGATATTAAAGAGGAAAATATATGTATGGCGGTTTATCGAGGCGATTGCATTGACAGCATTTATTTTTCTGATGAGACCATTGTCATAAAGTGGCAGGGAAATGAGTGGTTGAATGATAAGTCAGATCCGAAAGAAAAAAAAATTAAAATTATGATGAGTAATTGATTCCGAAAAAAGAGAAGCAGTCGTAAATATGAAGTCAAGCCATAATATGTTAGTTGTTAAAGCTATACAAGATTCTCTCTATGACGAAAGCGGCGTAATGTGCTATGAGTACGGCAATATGGGAGAAGTGACCAAGGAAACAAGGATTTATGCTTTGCCGTTCTTACCGCAGCCGCTTGCCTTAAGCACATTGTTTGAGTACGACAGCTGGGGCAGGATTTTAAACATTACCTACCCCGACAATGAAATAGTAAATTATGATTATGACCTTGGCGGGCAACTGTTAAAAATGTACAATGTACAATTGACAATGTACAATTACTTGGACAGCATAACTTATGACAAGTTCGGAGCGAAGATAAGCCAAAAATACGGCAACGGCATAAAAACAGATTATACATATGATAATATTACCCGCCGTTTATCCTCCATACAA
>JAFZUH010000248.1 GCA_017618435.1 Bacteroidales bacterium
ATAACCACATTCAATTGGGAAACGATGACGGAAACCAACAACGATTATTTCACCATAGAGGCAAGTAGCGATGCTATCAACTACAAAGCAATTGCTACAATATCTGGTGCAGGTACCACCTCGCAAAGACAGCAATACAGTTATCATATCAATACAAACGATGGCATCATGTATTATCGTTTGAGACAAACGGATATAGACGGACAAACGGAAGTATTTGCCCCGATAGCGGTACAATGTAGCGACAGCAAAAGCGAAGAACCGTCTATCAATATCTACCCGCAACCTGCCAAGGATATGTTTGAGATAAACGTTCAAGGCGAGGGCGTAGAGATAGAGCAAATGAGTTTGTACAATATGTTGGGTGCTTGTATCAAACGTCAGGTAGTGAACAGCCAAAGGGCGGCAATGGGCTTGGAGACCCTGTCATCGGGGGTTTACAATCTGTTGATAAAATTATCAAATGGTAATTTGTACAACAAGAAAGTTGTTGTAACAAAATAAAGAAGCAATCTTTTTGTTTTTTGGGAAAGTCTTATGCCCGTAAGATTCTTTCCCTCTCTGGTATAGCCGCCACATCGTGGCGGCTATGCTTTTTTTGAGAAAATTCCCTCACCCCCAGCCCCTCTCCACTGTGGAGAGGGGAGGATTTGGGGAAATGATTTTGTAGGGCTGGTCATAGTATGGCAGCCGTTTTTGTTTTAATAATTGTTTATTGCCTTGTAAGTGGCGAAATTTTTTCCAGCATTTGAGAGATATAATTGATATATTCTGCTTGTTGTTCTTTATGGAGGAAAGAATTTTTAATGCACTGTTCCCATTTTGGAAATAGTTTGGCAAATTTGCCAATCATACGGTAGCCAACAATTGGGCTTATCTCGGATTTTTCCATGGCCGAGATAAAATCAACTTGTTTAATATTGCTTCTTTTGCCGTTGAGTGTCAGAGCCAATTCGTCTTTGTCTGTGGGCATTACAAGTCGTACGTTTAGCAGGTCGTATGCAGGAGCGAGTTTCCATTGTCCCTTATGGGGCATATACAAGGAGAAGTTTTTTAAGTGCATGTCAGAATTGCCTGTCAAATAGCAAAACATTACCAATTCCCAATAATTTACCAAATCAAGTTTACCGACATTTGAGTAACGTTTGATAATTTTTGCCACTTGTTCATAAGAGGAGTGGTATTTGTCTTCTGTTAGGCGTTCTGATAGTTGGCAAGTGTCTTCCATGGCTATTTTTTGCCCCCAAGCATTTCTATCTACACGTTGGGTTAGGTAACACAACTCTCCGTCAGCCATTCGTGCTAAAGTATGAGGTACTACATTAATGCCCGAAAGTTCAGCAAGATGCATTGTTAAATCTTCATTTTCAGGTAAATTAGGGTAAATTTTGGATTGAGGTTTTAAAATATAATTACCCGCCATGCCGACAAGCGTAAACTTATCGGGTTCGTTTTTTTCGTTTTTGGCAAGATGCAAAGATAATTTAGGTTGCACACCTGTAATCGTAGTTTGTTGCAAGACAAGGTTACGAGCCAAATCGTTGATATTGTATCGACTGTAAGGTATTGTAGGTATGCCTTTTGTTCCAAATCCCTTTTTGATGCAATTTACATGATAGTCATGCTCTCCATGAGCCAATTCTTTATAGCAATATAGACAACGGTTCATCGTAATTATCTCTCATTAGAAAAAGTTTCTATGCTGACGGCCCCAATGCAGTCACGACAGCAGGTTAGTAGTAATCCCATGCGGTCTTTGGGGTCAAGTTTCCAATTTTTTGCCGAAATGTCAAGTAGCCATCCTTCAGGAATTAATCCGTCAAAAAATGGGAACAGCACTTTAGATTCATATATTTTTTGAGAAGTGGGCATTGTGAGACTGATAGGCATTGCTTCTAATTGACATAGATAGTCGTCATCGTACACAAAGCGATAGCCGTTGTCTTCTTCGCTTAATATTCCAGCGAAAATTGATTGGTAAAAAACTTTTGCATGTCTCATTGTTCTGTAATATTATTTTTTGAAACAACACCTAATTCAGCACCGAACATTTCCAATACCATATTGACTTTATCCATTCTAATTGTAGGCTTGTCGGATTCTAATTCACGCAAAAAACGCAGCCCTACACCGGCTTTCATGGCCAATTGTTCTTGTGTCAATCCATATTGTCGTCGCATTTCTTTAACGTATTTTCCGCATGTTTTCATTTTGATTTTTTTTGCAAAGATACAAATTTTTTTTATCTTTACACCCTTTCGGGTATAATTTTACACAAAAACATTCTTTTT
Source organism: Bacteroidales bacterium (assembly GCA_017618435.1). Taxonomy (GTDB): domain Bacteria; phylum Bacteroidota; class Bacteroidia; order Bacteroidales; family WCHB1-69; genus UBA1205. Next base: position 2,292 of record JAFZUH010000248.1, read on the forward strand.
ATACCCGATAGGGTATGTTTTTGAAGAAAAAATCTTATTTTATACCCGAAGGGGTATAGCGTTGAATTACTTTGATTTTTGCGGGGGAATTTCCCCATTTTTAGGATATTCAAAACCTGCTATTTTCATAGCGGTTTTCAGTCCGTCCAAAGCGGCGGAAACAATTCCACCTGCATAGCCGGCCCCTTCTCCGACAGGGTAGATGCCCGAAACGTTTGTTTGTAGCATTTCGTTCCGCAATATTCTTACAGGAGAAGAAGAACGGGTCTCCACTCCCGTTAAAACGGCATCAGGGTCATTGAATCCTTTCATCTTGTTGTCAAACAGAGGTATTGCTTCACGTAGGGCATTGACGGCAAAATCGGGCAAACACCTATTCAAGTCGCAAAAATGTATGCCATGAGGATAAGACGGTTTTATGGAGCGGATTTGGGTTGCCACTTTGTTTTGCAAAAATTCTCCCACCAAATTGCACGGGGCTTTGTAGTCTTTGGCAATTGCAAAGGCCAATTTTTCATATTTTTCTTGGAACCACAGCCCGTCTAATGGTGAATTTTTGTAATAGTCTTCGGGGGTAATGCCCACCAGAAGGGCGGAGTTTGCATTTTTTTCTGCCCTGTTTTTTTTGCTCATACCGTTGGTAACAATACTTTCGGGGGTGTCGGTCGAAGCCATGACAATGCCTCCCGGACACATGCAGAAAACATACACACTGCGGTTGTTTTTTAGGTGTACGGCTCCTTTGTAGGAGGCCGGCGGCAAGTATGGTGCAAATCTGCCGTATTGGATTTTGTTGATTTTGGATTGCAGATGTTCTATTCTTACACCTATAGAAAAACTTTTGGGTTCCATTGCCAAGCCTTTCTGAAAGAGATAGGAAATGGTATCCCGAGCCGAATGTCCGATGCACAAGAGCAAATGTTCCGTTGTAAATGTTTGGTTGTTGGAACAATGTATGTTTATTGTGTTGTCGTTTTTATCAAAGGCGACAAATGTTGTGTTGAAATGAAATTCTCCGCCGAGAGCGATAATCTCTTCACGGATATTTTTCACCACTTTTTCAAGATAATCGGTACCGATATGAGGAGTGCTGGAATAGGTAATGTCTTCAGTGGCACCGTGTTGGAAAAATTCAAATAAAATAAAGTCTATCAGTTTGTCTGAAAGGTTTGTTGTCAGTTTCCCGTCAGAAAAAGCACCTGCTCCGCCTTCGCCAAATTGTACGTTTGAATTGGGATTCAGTTGTTTTTGAGATAAAAATGTTTCCACTTCTTTTTTTCTGTTTTCTATGGCAGAGCCTCTTTCTATGATAATCGGTTTGGCTTGACAACGTGCCAAATACAAGGCGGCAAACATGCCTGCAGGTCCAAAACCGACAACAATCGGGCGGAAAGCAAAAGTCCATTGGGGATATTTTACAGGTGGATTAGGACGGTATATTTCAATATTTTCGTCTTTTAACAAATCCGTTTTTTCGGTGTTCAAACAAAGGTAAAACTGATAATTGTAAACAATATTGTTTTTTTTACGGGCATCAACGGATTGCCGTAAGATTTTTATTTGTTCTATTTCGGATAAAGGAATGTTGTATTTGTTTGCAATCAAACTTTTCAGGTTTGTTTTGCAAGATACGCCAATTGTAAAATTTTTTATTTTTATTTCCATAATTTAACAATATATTGTGCTGTTATATAGGCACTTGCAAAAGCAAAAAACAAATTGTAGCCTCCGCAAACCGCGTCAATATTCAGCATTTCGCCTATAATATACATATTGGGTAGTTTTTTTGCTTGAAAATGTTCGTCTATTGTATCCAAATCGATTCCACCGGAAGATACTTGGGCAAATTCCCAATCGTAAACATCTAATATTTTGAATTGCAAACATCTGATATTAAATGGCTTTTGCTGATACAACTGATTTAATTTTGGGGATAAGATACCGCAGAAATCGTGGTATTGTTGCCAATGTTTTTGCAAATCATAATTGTCATCGCAAAGAAAGTCAAAAGAAAGCGAACAATTGTCTTTGTTTTTTAAACGGTTGTACCAAGCGGAGGCATTGAGAACCACTATACCCGAAACGCCGTCATCTTTGAAAGTTACTTCTCCGAATTCTTTAAAAATCAAATTGTTATTCTGATACAACGACAAATCGGTTTTTACTCTGCAACCCGATAATATTTTGGGATAGGCCTGTAGTTTGAATCCCACCAAAGACGGGGCAATAGGTTGTTGTTTGAAAGGCAAACTGTTCAGATAAGCATTGTAATCCGTTCTTTTTGTACGGTTCATACCTGCAGGAGAGCCTGAGGCTAAAACAAGGCAGTCAAAATCAAGATTATAATCGTTTATACGGTAGGTGTTACCGTTTTTTGTGATGTGTTTCACCTCATAGTTTGTAATTATTTTTACCTGATGGGACAGGTTTGTCAAGAGTACATCTACAACCGATTGGGAAGAAAAAGTTGCGGGATATACTCTGTTTTCGTCATCAACAGCAAGACGGAGTCCCATTTGTTCAAAAGAATGTTTGATGTCTTCAACGGATATTTGCCGTAGCAGATTTTGCACAAAAACGGGATTGTTGTAGGCTGTTGGATATAGGTTTGTATTGAATATATTTGCTTTACCTCCCCCTGAGGCTTTTATTTTGGTGCCGACTTTGTTGCTTTTTTCAAACACGACAATATTGGCTTGTTTGCAAGACGATAGTTTTTTCGCTAAAAACAAACCAGAAGCACCTGCTCCTACGATGGCAATATTCATTTTTCCCTTTTGCATTTTGCAAAGATAATATTTTTTTAAGTTCAATAGGTTTTGTTTTTTTCCGTGTCATGCATAAAAAAAGGTTGCCGTATTCGGCAACCTTTTTTTGACATTTATTTATACTTTTTATTTTACGGTATTCATGTGTTCAATCAAATCAACAACACGGTTGGAATAACCCCATTCGTTGTCGTACCAAGATACTAGTTTCACAAATTTTTCATTCAACATAATACCGGCATCGGCATCAAAAATAGAAGAATTGGAATTGTGAATGAAATCAGAAGAAACCACTTTGTCTTCGGTATAAGCGAGAATGCCCTTGAGTTCGTTTTCAGAGGCTTTCTTAATGGCTTGTTTGATTTCTTCGTAGGTTGTTGCTTTTTCCAATCTGCAAGTCAAATCCACAACAGAAACATCTACGGTAGGAACGCGGAAAGACATACCTGTAAGTCTGCCTTTCAGTTCAGGAATAACTTTGGTAGCCGCTTTTGCCGCACCTGTAGAAGAAGGAATAATGTTGCCAATGGTTGCTCTGCCGCCTCTCCAGTCTTTTTTGGAAGGACCGTCTACTGTTTTTTGTGTTGCAGTAGCAGCGTGTACGGTTGTCATCAAACCTTCGACAATACCGAAGTTTTCGTGAACAACTTTTACCATTGGAGCCAAGCAGTTTGTTGTGCATGAAGCATTGGAAACGATAGGTTCACCTTTGTAGGTCTTGTTGTTAACACCCATAACAAACATTGGGGTGTCGTCTTTGGAAGGAGCAGACATAACCACTCTTTTGGCACCGGCTTTGATGTGTGCTTCTGCCAATTCTTTTGTCAGGAACAAGCCTGTGCTTTCCACAACGTATTCAGCACCTACTTCATTCCATTTAAGGTTTGCAGGGTCTTTTTCTGCTGTAACTCTAATGGAATGTCCATTAACTACCAGATTTTCACCTTTAACTTCTATTGTGCCGTCAAATTTCCCGTGAACAGAATCATATTGCAACATATAAGCCATATATTCTGCATCTAACAAATCGTTGATACCAACAATTTCTACATTTTCGTGAGCCATAGCAGCCCGAAAAACCAAACGGCCAATACGACCAAATCCATTAATGCCGACTTTAATCTTACTCATTGCTTTGTTTATTTATTTTTGTTATTAAATTATTTATCAATAATATATTGTTGATTATCAGCCATATTGTATATTCGATGATAACCAAATGATATGTTTGCAAAATTACAAATAAAAAACTAAAAAAGAACATTTTTAATATATTTTTTTGGAAAAATATTCAAGTTGAAGACAAAAGATATTTTTTTATCTTTATTTGTTTTTCTTACTTTTAGCGGACAAAAAATTGACCGAATTTTTAGAATATTCGTTTTTGTTGCAATAATATTTTGGTATTCAACAAATTATATTGTTGAACAAATTTTTGTCAGGTGTCATTTTTTTTTATACTTTTGCCTCAATTTAAAAATGATTTTGAAAAATGAAAAAATTAGTTGTTTTTGTATTAAACATATTTTTTATACAAATTCTTTTTGGTCAGGTTTATCAGTTGCCTAATGGCGGTTTTGAGTCTTGGGACAATAATTCTATTCCTGTTGGTTGGCATACTTTTAATTCTGCCACAGGGTCGTATGCAGGGTTTGCTTCAACCAATCACCATGAAAGGGAAAGTGCCCGTCCGGGGTCTTCGGGACAGTATAGTTTGAAAATATATTCCACATCAGTAATGGGAGTTGTTGCCAATGGCAATATGACCACAGGCAGAATCAATGCGGGAAGCATGTCTGCAAGCGGGTCGGAAAACTATAATTATTCAGACAGAAGCAACGGTTATGCCCAAGTTTTTACCGGAACCCCTGATTCTATGTATGTATGGACAAAACTGACTGCCGCAAGTTCTTCTACGCAAGGAGAAGTTCGTGCCTATATACATGGAAATTCCAATTTTATTGACCCTAAAAATTGTAGTGACAAAAGTCTGTACAAAGGTTATGCCCGTGTGATAGTCAATACCGGAAATACTTGGACACAGAAAAAAATGGCTTTTGTATATGACGGCACGTCTACCGCCAATTATATGTTGGTTACTCTTAATACCAATATTACTCCGGGAGGAGGCTCCAGCGGAGATGCTCTGTATATAGATGATATAGAAATGATATATAGTGCATGGCTTACCGATATAAAATTGGACGGGACAACTGTTCCGGGTTTTAATATGGCTCAATTTGACTATTATAAAGTTTTTCCGAGAGGAACCAACAGATATGATTATAGTTTGTTGCCTTCTATTACCTATACCTCACAAGTGAGCGATGTTACCATGATAGACTCGCTTTTTTTAGGAGCGGATAATAGTATAGACGGTGCAACACATTATATACAGGTAACGGCAGAAGATGGCGTTACCCAAAAATTATATGCCATTCATTACAGTATCTATAAATCTTCGGACAATACTTTAACAAGTTTCAGCTATTCCGACAACGGTTCTATAAGTGGTACGCAATCTGTTTCACAAGATACCACACATATACTTTTGCCGCCGGGAACAACGGTAGCCCCGCAAATAACCGCATGTACGCTTGCCGATACGGGTGCCCGTTATACGGTTGCACAAACGACACAAGCCCAAGGCGGAATAGCAACGATTACCGTTACGGCAGAAAACGGACAGCAGAAAAATTATTATGTTTGTTTTTCCGTTCAACCGTCTTCCAATGCTGATTTAAGTGCTATTTATTATAATGGTATAGCCATTCCGAATTTTCATCAAGACAGTTTGGATTATCATGTAGTATTGCCTCCCGGTACCCAATTGGAGCCTTTTGTTACGGCAACAACCGCTTGGCCGGGGCTTACGCCGTCAATTGTTCAACCTTCTTCTTTGCCCGGCAGTGCCACTATTGTGGTAACTGCTGAAGACAGGGTTACCCAAAAGACATATCATGTTTATTTTACCGTAGGGCTTTCTACCAATACGCAATTGGCGAATATAAAGTATAACAATATTTTTGTTTCTCCTTTTTATCCAGATACATTAAATTATACCATAGATGTTGCAAAAACAGAAACACAAATAGTGGTTGCCGCAACTCCGGCATGGCCAACGGCAACGGTAAGTATTGTTCAACCGACTTCCATTCCCGGTATGGCGACAATAACCGTAAAAGCGGAAGACACGAATTATACGCAAACCTATACCCTAAACTTTGTTTATCAGCGTAACAATAATGCGAATTTATCCCAATTAACCTATAATATAGGTTTGGGAGATACTTTGGTGCCTGAATTTGACCCTTTGTATTATTCTTATATCGTGCAATTGCCGGAAGGTTCCACAGTTGTTCCTGTAATTGCGGCAACGGCACAAGATTCCGCCGCTACGGTTGAGATAACACAAGCCCAAAGCATAAATGATACTGCTTATGTGAAAGTTACAGCGGAAAACAGAATAACGGTATTGAATTATATGGTTGTTTTCAAAGTCGCCCAGTCTGTTGTGGCTACCTTGGATTCTATATGGGTGGATTCTGTCGCTCTTGTTGGCTTTGATCCGAACAAGTTGATATACAATTATCAGTTGGATAGTGTTTATATGCCTTATGTAAGAGCCTTGGCTACTCATCAGCGGGCAACCGTTTCCATTGTTTATCCGCAGAGAATACCCGGACAAGTGCAGATAGTGGTAACAGCGGAAGATACTACAGTGAAAAAGATTTATCGTATAAATTGTGCTTTGCCCACCTCAAACGATGCCCGTTTGTTGGATTTGGGTTATACTTTGGGTGGAGTTGATTTTGCTTTGCCTAATTTCCATCCGGACACCTTGCTTTATCATGTATTGTTGCCGTCGCAAACGATAGATACACCTGTTTTATATTGTCAAAGTGCAGATTTCTCGGCAAGTGTAACTGTCAGTCAGCCTGCCAACCCTAATGGAGTAGGTCTGGTTTTGGTGATTGCTTCAGACAATTCAACCTATAATTTATATCAAGTGTATTTTGAGGTAAACATTTCTAATAATACGAAGTTACAACAAATGTATTATGAATCTGTTTATACAAGCAATCCTGATACGACAACACAAGATAGTATAGGTACACATCAGTGGGTGAAAATACCTGTATTAAACCCTGATACATTGTACTATTCTGTGGAATTGCCGTACAATTGGGCAGATACTGTTGCTCCGATATTAATGACACAAGCCCAATCGTCTGCAGCAAAAGTTTATATTACACAAGCCCAACATTATACTGATAGTGCAGTGATAGTTGTGGTGGCTGAAGACAATGCAACCGTCAATAGATATATTGTTCATTTTTATAGACAAGCCTCTCCAATTGCAACTTTGGAAAGTATCGCTTACCAATTGAATGGACAAGATTCTATTGTACATAATGTAAATGCTACAACATTGGAATATGTTGTAGATATAGCAGCGGAAACATTGTCTGTTCCGGATAATTGGACTTTCGTTTTGACAGACCCGAGGTCAAGAGCGTATGTGTCAAAATCTCCGACAAAGGTGAATGATACCGCAGAAATTACCGTTGTTGCTGAAAATAATATTGATTCTACAGTTTATCGGGTAATTTTCAATTATTTGCCGTCTTCCAATACGGCTTTGCAATGTTTGATTGTCAATGGAGATACTTTGCAGGATTTTTATGCGGATACCTTAACTTATGCCGTTATAATTCCATGGGAAGACAATAGATTGCCACAAATTACGGCAGTTGCCCAATGGCAATATGGAACAACGATACAAATAACACCGCCATCAGCCGTTCCCGGGTCTGCACAAGTGAGAGTTGTTGCTCAAAATGGTGTGGATAGAAGAGATTATATGCTCAATTTTTATAAAGGTTCCAATTCGGATTTAAATAGATTGACATATATTATTAATGGAGTGGAAGATACAATTGCTGGTTTTAATCCTCAAGATACATTGTATCATATTTTGTTGCCAATAGCAACAACAGATACCCCTTCCGTTAATTATACTTTGGTAGACAATAGAAGTACGGTTGTTGTTGCCCAACCCGATTCACCAAACGATACGGCAACAGTCTATATTGTCGGCTGGGATTCATTGACAGCAAAAACCTACAAAGTAATATTTGAGGTAGAACTTTCAAAAGAAGCCCTGCTCGCCGATTTGCGAGTGGACAATGTAACTATTGACAATTTCCATGCCGATAGCCTGCATTATGCTATAGAATATACTTATGGACATGATACATTGTATCCATTGCCTGTTGTTACGGCAGTAGCAACGCAAGCCGATGCAAGAGTTGAAATTACACAAATTTCGCAATATCCCCAACAGGCAACTGTAACGGTTTATGCAGGAGATACGTCTATTTATAGAACTTATACAATAGATTTCAGTGTTGAAGCGGGAGATAACAATTATTTGTCTGAATTTTTGATAAATGGAATGTCTTTTAATGATTATGCTTTCCAAAAACAACTTGTACCTGCATTTGACAAAAATGTTTATACTTATTATGCAGAATATATTTATGGACAGGATTCCATTGATGTAACTCCCCAATTAGAAGATGGTAGGGCAACTGTTATTGTAGATTATGAAGAAGATACGGCTTCAGCAAGAAAATCAACATCAATACACCAAACGGTAAAGATAACGATTGTTGCTCTCAATGGAGATAGAAAAGAATATAGAATCCATTTTGCTGATTTGACCTTGTCAAATATCAGTGTGGACAATCAAGCGATAGAAAATTTCAAACGGACAAGCAGAAGTTACACTTATCAGGTGTCTTCATCTTATGACGGAGTGCCAGCGGTTACTTTTGTACAAACGGATACTGCTACCAATGTGGAATTTTTACCCGCCGAAGACGTGGCTACCAATTGTGGAACAACAAACAACAAATATCGTACAAGAATAATTGTTTCGGACATTTATAATCAATTGTCCAAAACATATATAGTAAGATTTTGTTATGGCAACGGAATAGCAGAAAACCAATTGGCACAAACAAAAGTATATCCCAATCCTTGTCAAGACAAAATGGTTGTAGAAGTAGAAGAAAACAATATCGGTTGCCAAATAGTTGTGTATAATACAGAAGGCAAAGAAGTTTTGAATACTGTTTTGAATGACACCAAAAATATTTTGTCAGTTCAACACTTAACCAAAGGATTTTATGTTTATAAAATTGTTGCCTCGTCCCAATTGTTAGGCAGAGGTAAATTTATAAAACAATAAATGAGATAAAAATGAAGTATTTGTATAGATTGGAAAATATAAAAAATAGAGTTTGTAAAGTAGTAATATTGCTTATAGTTTCTTTTGGATTTGTCCCTATTGTTTCCGCCCAATATATACTGAAAGGCAAAATAATAGATGCAGAAACCAAAGAAGCCATTTGGGAAGCCCATGTGTTGCCCGATTGTAAAGATGGTTCTGTAGGTGTTATTAGCGACAAAGACGGAAATTTTGTTTTGAAATTGGCTTCCAAAGAATGCGAAGTGCTTTTTAGATATATAGGTTATGAATCTATTACTAAAAAGGTGGTTTTCAACTACAGCAAAGTCATTACTTTGAAGATAGAAATGCACTCCAATATCAAAGAAATCGGTAAAGTGGTGGTAGAACAAGACCGGTATGAAATGAAAAAAGATGAATCTATTTCCTCCATTGATTATGTAGGAGCCAAATATATTCAAGACAACAATATCGTTTCTTTGGACGATGCTTTTGACAAGACCGGAGGTTTGATAATTGTGGATAATGAACCTCAGATGCGTGGAGGTAGCGGTTTTAGTTCAGGTATGGGTAGCCGTGTGATGATAATGATGGACGAAATGCCCGTTATGCGTGTTGATGCGGGACGCCCTGCTTGGAATCTTATTCCGATGGAAAACATTGAACAGATAGAGGTTTTAAAAGGTGCCGCTTCTGTTTTGTATGGTTCTTCTGCAATTACAGGTGCCATTAATGTTAAAACGGCTTATCCCAAAGGCAATCCCGAATGGAGATTTTCTTCCTATGTGGGCATGTATTCCCGTCCGGAAAAAGACTATCGTTGCAGTTGGAAAAAAGGAACTGTTCCTTTAACAGGCGGGGCTAGTCTTTCCCATTCCAGAAGAATAGGCAAAAAATTCGATTTGGTGTTTTCTGCCGAATATGCTTATGATGACGGTTATGTCAATTATGACTCTGCAACAGGTAGAAGCGTATATAATCCGATAAAAGAAAGATACGAAAAACCGTCAATGGCGGCATATCAGGAATGGATGTCTTCAGAATCTTCTTTTGATTTTGATACCAATTATCAAAAACTGGTGAAGGAAAAACGGGTGAGATTCAATGTCGGCACACGGTATCGTGCTACGGAAAACCTATCTTTTGGTATCAATGCCAATGTAATGTATTCGGAAAATACGATGACCCACTTTTGGCTCAATGCCGACAATGGTATGTATAATGCTTTCCCGGGTTCGGTGTCGGAGATAAAAGATTTGATGTTTTTTATAGACCCGTATTTGAAATATTATGCCAAAAATAACCAGTCGCACTCTATTAAGTCAAGAATAATGTATAGCGACAATGATGCTACCAACAATCAGGATAGCAAGTCAGAAATGTATTATTTGGAATATCAATATGCAAAAATGTTCAAAAAAGCGGGCGATTTGCAGTTGTTTGCGGGTATTGTAGGACAATTTGCCCGTTCAAGAGGCAATGTTTTTTCGGGTATCAGCATTTTAGATACAACTTCAGTGCCTAAACCCAAATATTCCGGTAATGGAGCGGTTTATGTGCAATTGGAGAAAAAATTTCTCAAACAAAAGAACCTGACTATTTTAGGTGGGGCAAGATATGAATATTTCCAAATTTTTGAAAAACCCGGATATTTTTTGCAGGATTCTGCTTCGGGCAACTACGTGGAAGCAAAGCCTGTATTCCGTGCAGGTATCAATTATACAATTGTTAAAACATACACATCTTTCCGTGCCTCTTTTGGACAAGGGTATCGTTTCCCAAGCATAGGCGAACGTTATTTGACAACAAAAGTCGGCAATTACGGATTCTATCCTAATCCCGATTTAAAGTCGGAAACAAGTTGGAATGTAGAATTCGGCGTGCAACAACTTTTTAAATTGCTTGATTTTGAGGGTTATTTTGACATAGCAGGGTATTATCAGAAATATAAAAACTATGTTGAATTTTTCTTGGGTCCTTGGGTTTCTCCCGATGTGGAACCTAGTATAATTAAACGTTATGGATTCAAGTTTTTTAATACAGGTCCTGCCCGTATTGCCGGTGTGGATATATCTATCGCAGGAGAAGGACATATCGGTAAGCATGTAAAATATATACCGTTTTTTGCTTACTCTTATACCAATCCTAAAGTGGAGGATACCGGCTATGTATTTACCTCTACCAAAACCAAAGACTATACCTACATGAACACATCTTCAGATGTGGATGGTCAGATAATGAAATACCGTATTGCCCATATTTTGAAATTTGATTTGGATTTTAAATTTTTTGATATTTTTACCATTGGCGGTTCCATACAATATTATAGTTTGATGAAAAATGTGGATCATTTTTTCTATACTATGGATAGATATTCTGATCAACCGCAATTTACGGGTTCCAAAATGCCTGTTCCCTTTGACGGATTGGAACAATATAGAAAAGAACATCAAAAAGGAACATGTATATTTGGATTGAGGGCAAGTATTGAGGTTTGGAATCTCAAATTGTCTGTTTTGGTTAACAATCTGTTGAATAAAGAATATTCCTTGCGTCCAATGGCACCCGAAGCACCAAGACTGACAACTATACAACTGTCCTATAAATTTAAAGAAGGAGAACCTTTGTTTCAGAAAGATAAATATAAAATAAAAAGACAAAAGAACAAACAAATATAGTATAAATTAAAAATATTAAGAGAAATGAAAAAAATTAATCTTTTAGCAATTCTATTCGCTGCTGTAATAGCAAACGGACAAACACCCATTGCCAATGGAACATTTGACAATTGGACAAGTAAATCGACAATTTCAAAAGGCAACTATTGGGATTTGGCCGCTCCGACAAGCAGTTTTTATTTGTGTACGCTAAACCAATTGTTTGAATTGGAAGGTGATCAAGGAGATTGCCCTCTTACTGCCTTTAGAGTGGAAAACGAAGATAGCGTTGTAAGCAATTATGCTTTACGTTTGATATCTGCCGCCACTATTTTTGGTAATGTAACCGTATTTATGCCGGGTGCAATTGGTACATGGGAAACTTCAGGTAATAATATCGCAACTGAATTTTTAGATGATGGTTCGATAGATACCTACAAACCGTTTACTTCCCGTCCCGTATCTGTAAAAGGCTATGCTTGGTATTTCCCTGTGGGAGGTGATTCCGCTTCTGTGGAAATTGTTTTGAAAAAAGGAAATACACAAGTCGGATATGGAAGATTGGTGATAAACGCTTCTTCTGAATATGAAGCATTTGAATGTCCTATTATTTATACCAGCACTGAAGCACCTACTTTGATTCAACTTATTGTTTCGGCAAGTGCTGCTTACAATTTTTCTGATATGTTGCATTGCAATGGACAAGCAGGTAGTACTCTTTATGTAGATGAACTTGAGCTTAACTATTCTGCCGGAATAAAAGAAAATCTGATGAATCAAGTTTCTGCAAAGGTTATGCCTAACCCGTCTTCTGACCAAATCAACCTTGTTTTGGCAAAAGAAGTGAAAGGTCTTGCTAAAGTATATGACAACATGGGCCGTTTGGTTAACACTTATAACCTTGAAGGTAATGAATTGACTATTTCATTGTCAAACTATGCAAACGGACAATATTTAATCAATGTAGAAGAAAGCAATAAAGTGGTTACAAGCACCCGCTTTATCAAACAATAAGAAATATTTCTTCATTTTAGTGCCAATACAATTTTGTTGTAAAAGACAAAAGAAGTATTGGCTTTTTTGTTTTTTAGTTTCCGATTTCGGGACACGGCTTTGCACATATATTTGTTAGCAAAAAAGAGAATATTGTTTTTTTTATATGTGCAGATATGCTAATTTTGCCATAAATTCTTAACATATAAAATCATGAAAGTTCATTTTATTGCTATTGGCGGCAGTGCCATGCACAATTTGGCCATATCATTGAAGATAAAAGGTTATCAGGTGAGTGGTTCTGATGATGAAATTTTTGAACCCTCTAAAAGTCGTTTGCAAAAATATGGCATTTTGCCTCAATATATTGGCTGGAATCCCGATGTGATAAGTCCGGATTTGGATGCTGTTATTTTGGGAATGCATGCTCGGGAAGATAATCCGGAACTTTTGAAAGCAAAAGAGTTAGGGCTGAAAATTTATTCCTATCCGGAGTTTTTGTATGAACAATCCAAAAACAAAAAACGTATTGTTGTAGGAGGAAGTCATGGCAAAACAACCATTACCTCTATGATTTTACATGTGCTGAATTATTATAATATTCCTTGTGATTATATGGTAGGAGCACAATTGCAAGGTTTTGAAGTGATGGTAAAATTGACAGAAGATGCTCCTTATATGGTGATAGAAGGTGATGAATATTTAACATCTCCGATTGACAGAAGACCCAAGTTTCATGTCTATCGTCCTGATGTCGGTATTATCAGCGGTATTGCTTGGGACCATATCAATGTTTTTCCTACTTTTGAGATTTATTGTCAGCAGTTTCAGATGTTTGCCAATCTTATTCCGCAAGACGGGACTTTGATTTATTGCAATGAAGATGAAAATTGCAGAAAAATAGGGGAACAAACAAATGTCAAAAACCGTTTTGCCTATACTTTGCCTGAATATAAAATTGAAAATCAACAATATATAGTTTTTCACAAAGGGCAACCATATCCTTTACAAGTTTTTGGGCAACACAATTTGCTGAATATAGAAGCCGCACGTTTGGCTTGTAGCACAATGAATGTTTCCGCAGACGATTTTTACAAAGCCATCATGTCTTTTAAGGGGGCTTCCAAACGATTGGAATTGGTGAAAGAATCGGAGGATTTTGCTCTTTATAAAGATTTTGCACATTCTCCGTCAAAATTGAAAGCAACAATTGCGGCTGTTAAAGAAAAATTTAACGGAAGAACGCTTGTCGCCTGTTTGGAATTGCATACTTTCAGCAGTCTTACTGCTGAATTTTTGAAACAATATGCCCATACAATGGATTTGGCGGATATGCCTATTGTTTATTTTAATCCGCATACCATTGCCCATAAAAAATTGCCGCCTATTAATGAACACATGATTTTTGAGGCATTTGAAAATAAAAATATTAAGGTGTTTCAAGATTCTCATGCTTTGGAAGAATATTTGTTTGCTCAAACATGGAAAAACAAAGTGTTGCTGATGATGTCTTCCGGCAATTTTGACGGTTTGGATTATAACCAGATAGCAGAGAAAATATTGGGAAAATAAAATTTGTTTTTCTTGTCTTCAAAAGTTGGATACAAGAGAGGGGATCAGATAAATACTATAATATTCTTTTTATTTTTTCGTTATTTTAAAGTTATTTGTCAATATTTTAATAATGAAGATAAAAGGTTTCCTATTTTTTATACTATGTTTGCTGTTGAATGGCTTTTTGTTTGCCCAAGAGTCATTGACGGGTCTTTATTTCAATTATCAGGCAGCACAACAAGCCAAAAACATACGTAATCACAAAACGACATTTATTTATTATGAACCGGTAACGTTGCCTTTTGTTGATGATTTTTCCAATTACAGGGGTTTCCCTGATACTACTCTTTGGATTGGCAATCAAGCATTTGTAAATGACAATTTTGCTATCAATCCCCCGACAATAGGCGTTGTAACATTAGATGCACTTGATTTTCAAGGTGCTGTTTATGAGCATGCTTCTGTTTCTCCTTTTTCGGCGGACACTTTATTGTCAAGGCCTGTCCGTTTGGATTCAATTTTTTATCCGCTTCCAAGAGCATTAGAAATTTCTGATTCATTGTATTTCAGTTTTTTCTATCAACCGGGAGGAGGAGAAGGACAAGCGTGGGAAGGTTTGGGCAATGCTCCGGATGCAAAAGATTCGTTGATTTTGGAATTCGGTTATCAAACAGGGAATAAAGCATTGTTGTATTATATTACTCAAGAATTATATTTAGTTGATTCTGTGGAAATTGGAGATACCATTTGGAGCCCATGCGACCCGACAATGTTTATTGTTGCAGACAGATTTTACTATGCAGGAGAAACCATTGAAATGCCTTGTGATAGTGTTGTTGGCATGGAAACTATTTGGGAAAAAGTGTGGGCAACTCCGGGTATGACCTTGTCTGCATTTAAGAATCTGTATGGAACATATTTCCGTCAAGTGATGATTCCGATAACAGAAAAAAAATATTTAAACAAGGGTTTTCAATTCCGTTTCAGGAATATTGCCTCTTTGGAATATCAGGCAAGTGCCCCATCTTGGGCAAGCAATGTTGATCAGTGGAATATAGATTATGTGCGTTTGAATCGTTCCCGTACATCGGGAGATACCATA
>JAFZUH010000249.1 GCA_017618435.1 Bacteroidales bacterium
CGGAGCATTGTGTATTAATACGGGTAGTACAACCACATTGAATAACAATACCATTACATTGGATTCCGCAACCAATGGAGGTGGTATTTATGTAAATGGCGGTACATTAACTTTTGCTACCGCAACCAGTACCATAGGCGGGAGTGCTGCCAATAAGAACACTGCTGTAAACGGGGCAGGTTTGTATATTCAGGGTGGTACGGTAACATGTACCGTTGCACCGACTATTTCGTACAATGAAGCTTCAGGTAATGGAGGAGGTGTAACTCTTGGTGGAGGTACATTAAATATTCCTGTCAATATAAGCATTAATACCAATACTGCAGGCAATGGTGGCGGTATCGCTCTAACAGGTGGAACGCTTACGGTAACGGGTGCTGATACTATTGCTGGTTTGAGATTGACGGCAAACTCTGCTACCAATGGTGGAGGATTGTTTTTTGCCAATGGAACAATAACAAATAATAGTAAGGCAAATATTGTTATCAATAAAAATACGGCTATCAATGGTGGTGGTATCTATTGTGAAGTAACTGATGCTGGAACCAAAACTTTGGGCAATATCAGTATGATTTGGGGAAATACGGCTTCCGCTAAAGGTGGCGGTATTTATTATAAAGGCAATAATAGTACCGATGCGACTACTTTGTCGAATGCTGTTATTGTAAAATATAATACAGCGGCCAATAATGGTGGTGGTGTGTATGTAGAGGCCAATCCTATCACTTTTGTAGGTGCCGTGAATATAAACAATAACAAAACAACGGCTGCCAATACTTCTTCCAATCCGCGTGATAATGGCGGTGCCGGTATATATAATATGGGGACGCTCAATTTTACGGGAAGCAGTACACAATTGCAGGATAATGTTTCAGCCGGTCATGGTGGCGGTATTTTCAATAATGGCGGTACCGTCAATTGTACAGGCAGTAATTTGGAGGTAACATCAAACAGGGCTAATTATAGTACTTCAGGCAATATTTATTATGGTAGAGGTGGCGGTATTTTTGATACTTTGGGAACGATAAATATAGGAGCATCGGGCAATGCGAGAAACTTGGTTTTGACAAGTAATAGGGCTACTTTTGGCGGCGGTGCCTATATTGGCGGCGGTGCCACTTTGACTTGCTGGGGAAATCTTACTGTCTATCAGGATTCTGCAGGTTGGCATGGCGGTGGAATGTACAATTATAGCAGTACGATTGATTGCAAAGGCAATATGGTTATTGATGACAACGGGTCAAAAAATAATGGTGCAGGTATTTATAATAATATTGATGTTTCTTTAACCTGTAGTGGTACTATGACAATAACCGATAATTATAGCGGTTATCAGGGCGGAGGTCTTTATAATCATGGAAACGGTGCCGTTGTTACTTGTTCGGGTTTGGCTACCATCACTGATAATCATGCCGAATACCAAGGCGGAGGAGTTGATAATCTGAATGGAACAATACATTTTGATGGTGGGGCGATTGTAAACAACAATTACGCAAAATCCGGTAATGGTGGTGGTGGAATTTTTAACTCTAGCAGTAAGACCATTACTGTAGGAACAATTTCAACACCTCAAAACCTTACTGCCAATGGCAATACGTCTCTGAAACAAGCAGGCGGTATTTGTAATGCAGGGATTCTTACCTGTTATGGTAATATTACTGCGAACAGTAATACGGCAACAGACGGTGGAGGTATTTATACTACAGGGACACTTACTTGTAATGGAAACATGTCTGTAGGGAATAATACGGCGAGTGGTTATGGTGGCGGTATTTATAAAACAGGAACGTTTACTTGTGGTGGAGATATGACAGTTTCCAATAACACTTCTTCCAAGAGTGGCGGTGGCATATATTGTTCCGGAACAATTACAATGGGAGCAAATAAAACCATTACCGTAGATAATAATACGGCGGCATGGCGTGGTGGCGGTATTTATATTCCCAATGCATCGGCAACATTTGCCAGTGCCGGAACTCCAACTACTGTTCTTGTGAATAATAATACCGCAGGAAAAGGTGGTGGTGTATATAAAACAGGAAGTACTGCTACTATTTATGGAACAATTACCATAAATGATAATTCGGCGGACACTTCCGGTGGAGGTTGGTACAATCAAGCCGGTGCTACTAGTTTGAATACGGGTATGACTACTATATATAATAATACAACGGATACTTCCGGAGGTGGCTGGTACAATTTGGCTGGCACCACCACTTTTAATGGAGGTGTAAACATATATGGCAATACTGCAAGTGCAGGCAATGGTGGTGGCATTTATGTGAATGAGGGAACACTTGTGTTTAATGCTACAACAATGACAATAGGCGGTTCTACTGCAAACAAGAATCAAGCCCAAGATGGAGCGGGTATATATGTCAATAGCGGCAATGTAACTTTTACCAAGGCACCCACTATTTCCTACAATGAAGCCTCAGGTGATGGAGGCGGTATTTATTTCGGTTCAAGTACAGGTACTTTGACTTGGACACAGAATCCAACGATTGAATATAACAAAGCCACGAGCGGTAACGGCGGCGGTATCTATACGGCAAAAGCCTTAAGTCCCGCTTCAGGTTTTACTTTGTCTAATAATCAGGCAGCCAATGGTGGTGGTATATATGTTAATGCGGGAACAACAACATTTAATGGAGCCAATTTTGCAAACAATTCGGCCTCGGTCAATGGTGGTGCTATATATTTAAATGGTGGCGGTCTTACCTTTAGTACAAATCCAAGTAATATAGGTAGTTCCGGTAATGCTAATAGTGCTGCAGATGGTGGCGGTATGTATATCGCAGGCGGAACGGTAACCTTTACAAAGGCTCCAAGCATTACTTACAATACGGCTACGGGCAATGGTGGCGGTATCTATACCAGCATTGCTTCTTTGGATTTGCGTAATACCAATATCCAAAACAATACCGCAGGCAGCAAGGGCGGCGGCGTGTTTGTAAACGATGTACAGAATGACGGCGATTATACGGCGTTGAAAGTAGTGAAGGTCGGCGGTGGCATGAAACTTATCAACAATACGGTTAGCGGTGATGCCAACAACTTGTATGTGAGAAGTAGAAACAATATTCAATTTGTAGAAACCTTTGCGGATACTTCTTCGGTAGGTGTTTATTGCGTAAGAAGTGCAACGGCTTATC
>JAFZUH010000250.1 GCA_017618435.1 Bacteroidales bacterium
CTGGTATTATAAATACCTCCGCCATTAGAACCTGCTGTATTGCCTGTAACGATACATGAATCTTGAACGGTCATAGGTTGTACATTGTAAAAACCGCCTCCGTTAGTTTTGGCAGTATTGTTCTTTACAATTAGTTTTCCATAAAAATCTGTAGCGTGGTTATGTGCATTATAAAAACCACCGCCAGAAGCTGTTGTGGCATTATTCCCAATAAAGGTCGTATTACCATAACAATAAATGCGACCATAGTCTTGATAAAAACCGCCGCCATTACCTGCCGTATTGTTTTCAAAAACAATATCAGACGTATGGGTGGCATCCTGCCCTACATAAATATGACCATAATATTCATAAAAACCACCTCCTGAAGATGCTGTATTGTCTTTTATTATTGCATTACCATAAAACCTCATATATCCATGTTGCAGATAAAAACCGCCTCCTGTATTTGACGTTGTATTATTTTCTATAATAGCATAGCCGTTCATTGTAAAACCTCTAGTATCGTCATCTCCTTGGTTACCATAAATGCCACCTCCTTTACCAACAGCAGTATTGCCTCGTACTATCAAAGTGGAATTAAAAGTAATTACCCCTCCACTATATCTGTAGAAACCGCCACCTGCTCCGGTTGTTGTATTATCTGAAACACGTACAGGAGAATTGAAGGTAAGTGTACCGACAGAAATCGCTATACCACCGCCATTGCCAGACTCATTGTTTTCAACAATTAAAGTGTCTGTTCCGTTCGTTGTAAGCGTACCTCCCAAGGTCAAAATTGCTCCGCCCTTGCGAGAGTTTTTACAATTTTTGAATTGACAATTGTTCATCACAAGTGTTCCTTTTGTCGCTATCATTGCACTGTCAGCGGTATAATGACTTTTATCTCCGTCAAAAACTAAATCTTTCAAATTTAAGGTTCCGGTTTTTACAGATAGATATCCTGTTGTAGCCGTACGCGTAATGACACGTTTGGTATTGGTAATGCTGCTGAAGACATCTATTTCTATATTTTTGTCTATTGTACCCGTGGTGCCGATAGTGGCAGAATCAAACACCAGAAGTTTGTACGGCGAATAGGTTGTTCCTGCTGTATTGCAATCGTTTATAGCCACCGCCAAATCAGAATAGAACAGCCTTCTTGCACTATCCAATATGGGACCGTCGTACTTCATGCCCAAAAATCTAGTATAAGGCCGTTTTGTATCACTGGTTCCCGCTCCACTTGCACTACCGGAACTTTGTGCCATAGTACCTGCAGCCGAGCTTTTCCAATATGTGGACATACAAGCATGCCCTGCCCTATGTTCAAAATATATCACCAAAGCATAGCCTGTAGGGACGGCAAAAGGAGTATCCAAAGGAAAATAAATCCACCCTGTACTTACAGAAGCCGGAATTGTCCCCTGCCATACCAACGTTGCCCCGTCTGCAAGCGGGTCCACATGAGCTGTAGAGGAAAAAACATCAGTAATGGCCGCCGCACTGCCCGGCACCACTTTCATAAAACAATACTGATTAACAATATCACCCGAACCACTCTTGGATGACAATTGCCACGCAACCGTATCAATAACGGTTCCCCCAACTTCAGCAGCCGTATAGAGTATCCTTGTCCAAGAATTGGACAATCCGCTGCTATTGGGAGAGTAACTTGAAGTTGTTGTTGATGTTCCAACATTAAAATCAACATTGGTGGCCGTTGTCTGTGCTTGGGCAACCTGTAAAAAAATCAAAAAACTACCCAATAAAAGAATAACTTTTTTCATATCTATAAATTTTTGTTTAACCATTTATTTTTCTATAGCAGTAATTATTTTTTCTTCGTCTAAAAAA
>JAFZUH010000251.1 GCA_017618435.1 Bacteroidales bacterium
AAATAATTTTTGTTGATGACGGTAGCACTGACAATTCTTGGCAAATCATAGAAAATCTTCAACAAAAATTTCCTTCTGTCAAAGGAATCAGATTTAGACGGAATTATGGCAAATCTGCAGCGTTGAACACGGGTTTTGAAGTTGCAAAAGGCGATGTTGTCATCACTATGGATGCTGATTTGCAAGACAGCCCAGATGAAATTCCCGACTTGTATAAAATGATAAAAGAAGATGGATATGATTTGGTATCCGGTTGGAAAAAAGTTCGTTACGATTCAAAAATAGCCAAAAATATTCCTTCTAAATTTTTCAATTGGACAACTCGTAAATTTTCAAAAATTCAACTGCACGATTTCAATTGCGGCCTAAAAGCCTATAAAAACGAAGTTGTCAAGTCGATAGAAGTCTATGGCGAAATGCACAGGTATATTCCGGTTATTGCCAAATGGGCAGGTTTTTCCAATATCGGAGAAAAAATTGTTCATCATCAAAAACGCAAATTCGGAGTAACAAAATTTGGCTGGGACAGATTCATAAATGGCTATCTTGATTTGCTTTCCATTATGTTTGTCAGCAAATTCAGCAAAAAACCGATGCACTTTTTCGGCCTGTGGGGAACTGTCGCTTTTTTGATAGGATTCATCATAACCATTTGGTTATCAGTTGAAAAATTAGTAAAATTGGCCAATCATGTAGAACATTATCGTCAAGTTACCGACCAACCCTTATTCTATTTGGCTTTGCTTGCTATGATTTTCGGGTTAATGTTATTTTTGGCAGGATTTTTAGCAGAATTGATTTCCCGAAACTCTCCTGAACGCAACAAATACATTATCAGAGAAAAAACCTCTAATTTGTAAAATATATGGCGACCAAACACTTTTTAAATTTAAGAAAAAAATTATTCTTTGTTTCATTATTATTAATATTAATAGCATGTAATAAAGAACAACAATTGCAGAAGAATTTAAAAAGTGCCGTCCAAACCTACATACAAGACATTTATCCTAATTGTCAAGTTGATAGCATTAAAATACTCAATATTGATACTTTAACGGACAAATCTTTTGCCACTTTAAATATTGTTACTTTAGAAAATAAAAAAAATGAACTTGAAAACCATTATTTGTATTCCTCTGAAGCAACTACAGCAGAAGAAAGAATTGACCAATACGAATTATTTGAAACACTTGATTTTATCAATGACAGAATCGAATCTTGGTATCAAATATACGATAATCCAACCACAGATTCTGTCAATTTAAGATATTATTTTGTGGCAACCAGAATATCACTTCACTATACAAATGCCACTCACAATAATGAAGATATTTTGGTTGCTTTTCCAATATCTTCTGATTTTAAAGTGCAAGAAATTGTTTTGGGGAATCAATCGGAATAATTTGCGGCAACATAATTCAACACGTCAGCAATTGTCGTAAATATTTTTCCATCTATTTCAAATGTTTTTCCTTTTGCCCAAATACAAATTGAGGCATTTTCTGTAACCCTAAACCCTTTCCGTTCAAGAGCCTTTTGCATCAATCGGGACGATCGGTCATCACCATAAACAGCAATGGGCACCTTTGGCGTGTCTTGTGGCAAATGAAACAAAACACTTGTTTCTTCACTATAATCACATTCAATTTTAAATACTTGCTGAAAAATATTTTGTAACAATAAATCTTCCGGTGTTCCTACATACAACTGATTATCAGCGATAAGCCATATTGTATCAGCCACCTGCATAGCCAAATCAAGTTCATGTGTAGAAATAACAAAACTTTTGTTCATCTGCTTGGACAGATTTTTCAGCAGTTGCATAATATGTATTCTATTTAAAACGTCTAGGTAAGCCGTAGGTTCATCTAAAAGCACAATAGGCGTATCTTGAGCTAAAACTTTTGCAATCAAAGCCCGTTGTTTTTCGCCATCACTCATAGAATTGAAATTAGTATTCAATTTTGAAGCCAATCCGACTTGTTCTATCGCCTGATAGACAATTCTTTTATCTTTTGGGGTCAAATATCCTAACCAATTGGTATGCGGGCAACGCCCTATGGATACCAAATCAAAAACAGACAGATTGTCAACCTGAATGGAATCTGTTAAAACTAACGAAAAATATTTTGCCACTGCTTCTTGTTTTAAACTATCAATATTTTTTCCGTCAATGTAAATATTACCGCTTAATGTTTTTTGCAAACCACAGAGACTATGCAGCAATGTTGATTTTCCGCTACCATTCAGCCCTATCAAACAAATAAACTCCCCTGCCCGCACTTGTACGTTCAAGTGCTCCAACAGACAATGATCATAACCGATTGACAAATCTTCTGTTTTTAGCATATTAACGTTTCCTTTTGATAATTATCCATATAATAATCGGAGTTCCCACCAATGCACTCACTGCATTAATAGGTAAAACATGACCATTGGGTGGCAATTGGCAAGCCATATCACACCAAAGCAGCAAAATGGCACCGCATAGGATACTTGCAGGAAATGTGATGAGATGATTATCACTATTGAACAATCGTCTTGCAATGTGCGGTACCGCCATTCCGATAAAGGCTATAGGTCCGGTAAAAGCGGTTGTTCCACCTGCCAATATGGCTACACATATAATAATAATAATATGTATTTTCCGAATAGAAAAGCCTAGACTTTTGGCATATTTTTCACCAAGCAGAAGAGCATTTAAAGGTTTCAAAAGAAAAACAACAAGCAATAGACCTACCAACACAAGCGGCAATAACACTTGCATATATGTCCACGAAACAGCAGAAAGACTGCCAAACGACCATACTATAAACAATTTTAAGGAATCAGGATTGCTATGATTTTGCAATATGGTTACCAGTGCTCCTGCCAACTGCCCTAACATGATACCAACTATCAATAACGATGCGGCTTGCTTTAATCGAAGAGAAAAAAGCATTATGAGCAACAAAACACATACCGCACCAATGGTAGCAGAAAGTATAAGTCCAAGGGAATCATTCAAAAATAAAAACGGAAAAACACTACTCCCCAAAAGAAATAAAGCAACCCCTAAACTTGCACCCGAACTTATACCCAAAACGTATGGCCCCGCCAAAGGATTGTGAAACATTGTCTGCATAAGCAACCCCGACACAGAAATTGCTGCCCCAACCAAAACAGCAGTAATGGCCTTTGGCAACCTGAAATCATATAAAATATCATGGTATAAGGAGTTGGGATTACTCCATTCGGACAGAGCAACATGAACACTGCCAAAACATATATCCCCCAAGAAACTGCCCGCCCAAAGAACAAGCAAAACAAAAAATACAAGTATATTTCTTTTATTTTTAGTCATTGTTCCGGATCAATTATTCTACTTTTATAAGATATTTGGGCTGATATGTCCCCTTGTCTTTTTCTTCTTGATGTACTGCCCATATCATATCATGAAGAATAAAATGCGGTTCCACTACCGCTGTTTCCCAAAAATCATTAGCACCATCTTCGTTGATTCGCTTCTTAAAAGCATATATTTCATTATTTTTAAATGCTTTGAACAAACCATGCCGTTCGTCAGCATTAAAAAGTTCTGCTTTGGTACAAGCAGGAGCATTCAACCAAATTTCAGCATTGGCGAATACTTCCAAAGCCTTTTCAAAATTCAGAGGCAAACTTTCCGTTGAATTGTCATTTGCATAGTAATATGCTGCATTTGCATCTTTGAACAAATTAGCCATATAAGTCTGTCCTCCGGGGACATACCATGTACCGCGGTAATTTCCTCCCGGCATTACAGATGGTTTGGTCTTATAGGATTGTGCAAGTTGTTGGGCTGACAAATATGCTGTTTCAATATCACTAAACAAGGAATCGGCCAAAGATTGGCAATCAAAAAAAGCGGCAAAAAATTTTATCCATTCCGCACGCCCAAGTACAGTTTCTTCTTTCCATTCATTGTCTATCAATACTTTTATACCATAATTTTCCAAGCGTTCACGCATTTCATCTTGTCCTTCATAGGCGGTAACAACAATTGCCGAAGGTTTGCATACAATTATATTTTCTATATTTAAATTAAAAGCATCGCCCAAAGACTGTATTTTTTTTTGCTCATATTTTTGTCTAAGATAAGAATTATATAGCAAATGTGGAGAACAAACGGCTTTGATTACATCAATGTATCCCAATTTTTCAACAAAAGGAATATGAGTACAAGAGGTTAAGGCTATAGTTTGCAAAGGTATAACAATAGTATGTGCAGCATCAGGGGTTTCTATCATACTGTCTTTGACAAGATAATAAACTTGTTCTTTCTCATTATTATCCGATGAATTAAAAACTTTTACCGATACATACTGTCCGTTAGCCGTGATGGCAAAACCCTTGGCATAATGAATAGGAATCGTATCCAAGCATGGTTCCGATTTGTCGCTTGCCTTATTGTGGTATTTATTGGCACACGAAAACAAAAATAATACAGCAAACAGTAAAAAATAACCTTTGTTCATCTTTTTTCTGCAAAGATACCATAAAAATTCAAAAGATTTTATTGCTTATTTTTATTCTCTTGCAAAGAATTTGATATTGTTTTTTATGCTATCTTTGCACTTGAATTATTATTGTTAAAACAAATAGTATGAAACAATTGATAGAATGTGTCCCTAATTTCAGTGAAGGACGTGATATGGAAATCATCAAGGCAATTACGGCAGAAGTAGAACGTGTTGCAAATGTAAAATTGTTAGATGTAGATCCGGGAGCAACAACCAATCGTACTGTTGTTACTTTTGTAGGAGAACCTCAAGATGTCTGCGAAGCAGCGTTTTTGGTTATCAAAAAAGCAAAGGAACTCATTGACATGCGTCATCACAAAGGAGACCACCCGCGTTTCGGAGCGACTGATGTTTGTCCTCTCGTACCTGTGGCTAATATTACCATGGAAGAAACAGTTGTATATGCTAGAAAATTAGCAGAAAAAGTTGGAAAAGAATTAAATATACCGATATACTGTTACGAAAGTGCGGCTTTTAATGAGGTAAGACGCAATTTA
>JAFZUH010000252.1 GCA_017618435.1 Bacteroidales bacterium
ATCATCAAGATATATGAAAATACCTTGTCTTTGTAGCGGTTGAAAAGTTCTTCAAAAGCGAGAGAATTTCCTTCCACATACAATTCCACTAATTTTTCATCACATTGTTGAAATAATCTTTTTTTCAACATAATTTCTCCGTTTTAGATTCCTATTATTCTATAGGAAGAATTTAACATAAAAAACTAATAGAAATTTTTATAGGCACTTCCAATTTTTTGGCAAAGATAACACTTTTTTTTGAAACAAAAATATTTTTTTATAATTTCTTTTATTCAAATATTGTGCCAAAGTGAATTTTGTGAAATTTTTTGTAAGGATATGAAAACAAGATAGTTGTTTGTTTTATGCGGAATGTGTTGCCTAAAATACAAAGAATAGTGTTCCGGAAAAATAGGATATAATGCGAATTAATAAACATTTGATTGTTAAAAAAAATGGAAGTAGCCTATTGTTATTCAAAAAAAACTTATTACTTTTGCTTTCCAAATACAAAATGGAGATTTTAAAATGTATAGACGTTTTATTGGAATCAGTTTATTATTATTTATTATGGTAACAGGGTGTAATAACAAGAATTCAAATGAAGAGTTGCAATCGGGTATAAATCGTGCCAATTTGGACACGACAGCCAATCCGAAAGACGATTTTTATCAATATGCTTGCGGAGGTTGGATGAAATTGCATCCGCTTCCTTCGGAATATGCCCGATATGGCAGTTTTGACAAACTCGCAGAGGACAATCAGCAACAAATTAAAGATTTGATTTTGGAATTGGCAGGTGCCAAAAACAAACAAAATTCCATAGCACAAAAAATTGGAGATTTATACAATTTAGGTATGGATAGCCTCACCTTGAACAATCAAGGGGCACAACCGTTGGAAAACGGATTGCAGACAATTGCGAATATCAAAAACAAAACAGAATTGGAAGCTCAAATCAGCGATATGCATTTGTCGGGCATTTCGGCTTTCTTCGGTCTTTTTGGTGAAGCCCACCCGACCAACAGTGATTTGACAATTGCATGGTTGTGGCAATCGGGCATGGGTATGGGCGACAGAGATTATTATCTTACAAAAGAAGATGAAAATCTTAGACAAGAATACAAAAAATTGATGGCTCAATTGTTCGCTTTGTCTGGCTATAGCCGAATGGTTGGCAAACAAGGGCAAGAAACCGCTATGGCAGAGGCTGTTTTTGCTCTTGAAAACAATTTGGCCAAAGTAGCGATGGATAAAAACGACAGAAGAGACCCGCAAAAAACATTCAATTACATGGCTTTGCCTGAATTGAAACAAATGTTCTCTAATTTTGACATAGAAAAATACTTGTCCGCTTTGGGACTTGCAGAATTAGACAGTATCAATGTGGGACAGCCCGAATATTTCAAGGGTTTGAATACGCTATTGCAGAAAACTTCTCTGGAAGACATTAAATTGTATTTGGCGTGGATGTCTATTCTGAATGCGGCTCCCTATTTGAGTGATGAGTTTGTTGATATACATTTTAATTATTATGGAAAAATTCTGTCCGGCAAAGAGGAAAACCGTCCGCGTTGGAAACGGGTTGTCGGGGTTGTCAATGGCACTTTAATCGAGGCTGTCGGTCAAATGTATGTTGATAAATATTTTCCCAAAGAGGCCAAAGCCCGTATGCTGAATTTGGTGGAAAACCTCAAAGCGGCATTAAAAACCCGTATTGAAGAAAATACATGGATGACTGATGAAACAAAAGTGGCTGCTCTTGAAAAATTGAGCACTTTTCATGTCAAAATAGGTTATCCTGACAAGTGGAGAGATTATTCCGGCTTGAAAATAGAAAATGATAGTTATTATGCTAACATCATGCGTTCCAATCGTTTTGAAACAGCCTATCAATTGTCAAAAATAAACAAACCTGTGGATAAAAATGAGTGGCTGATGTCGCCACAAACTGTAAATGCCTACTACAATCCGACAACCAATGAAATTTGTTTCCCTGCAGGAATACTTCAACCTCCATTTTTTGATATGAATGCCGATGATGCCGCTAACTATGGAGCGATTGGTGTGGTAATCGGGCATGAAATGACACACGGCTTTGATGACCATGGCAGCCAATACGATAAAGACGGAAACTTGAAAAACTGGTGGAAAGAAGAAGATGCCGAACATTTTGCCCAACGTACACAAGTGTTGGTTGACCACTTTAATGCCATAGAAGTATTGCCCGGCATACATGCTGACGGTAAGTTTACTTTGGGCGAAAATATCGCCGATAATGGCGGTTTGCAAGTTGCTTTTTTGGCAATGTCAAATGCAATTGCCAACGGAGAAATCAAAGACATGTTAGACGGTTTTACTCCACAACAACGTTTTTTCTTGGCTTATGCTAATGTTTGGGCAAGCAATATCAGAGATGAGGAAATTAAAAAGAGAACAAAAGAAGATGTGCATTCCTTGGGCAAATGGCGTGTCAATGGCACCTTGCAGCATATAAATGCTTTCTTTGAAGCCTTTGATATTCATGAAGGAGATAAAATGTATTTGGCTCCCGAAAAAAGAGCCTTGATTTGGTAAATTTTTTCTTGTATGAAAATAAATCATTGTGTTCTTTTAGTGTTGTTGCAAATATCGCTTGTGTTATATGGGCAATCGTATACACAGGCCGATATTTATAATTATATAGACACTTATGCAGGGGTTGCTGTTGCTAAAATGGAGCAGCATGGCATTCCGGCAAGCATCACCTTGGCACAAGGTATATTGGAGTCGGGGGCGGGACAAAGCGATTTGGCCAAATATGCCAATAATCATTTTGGCATAAAATGCCATAGCGAATGGAATGGGCAAACCTACCACAAAGATGATGATGCACGGAATGAATGTTTTAGAAAATACAAGTCTCCACAAGAATCTTTTGAGGATCACAGTCAATTTTTGAAAAAAAACAGATATGCCGACTTGTTCAAATTGGAATCTACGGATTATAAAGCATGGGCACATGGCTTGAAAAAGGCTGGTTATGCAACCAATCCTCTGTATGCGGAAAGATTGATAAAATTGATAGAAGATTATAATCTGTCGCGTTTTGATGTCGGAAATTATCAAAATGACACACTGCAAGTTGCGGAAAACAATCGGCAGGAAAACCTGAAAGAACCGCAAAAAAAGCAGGCGGAAAAACGGGAAATTTTCAAAAAATGGACTACGCAAAAGCCCCAGCATAAACCGCATCTGCAGCAAAATGCAGACTCTCAGCAAGAGTATCAGGAGTGGGGAGTGTACCAAAATCTGATACCGGCGGAATATCCTTATACCAATCGGGCGGTTTATCAAAATAACGGTTTGTATTTTGTAGTGGCACGTACCAACGATACTTATTATAATATTGCCGTAGACGTGCAGTTGGGCGTTGGAGAACTGAAGTTGTATAACGAAGTTCCGCATAGAAAATACGAACCATATCCGGGAGAATGGGTTTATTTGCAGCGAAAACATAGCAAAGCGGAAAATCCTAGTCATATTGTTAGAAGAGATGAAACAATCAGAAGCATTGCCCAACAATATGGAATACGACAAAATGCTTTGCGGAAATTAAATAATCTTTCCAAAGACACTGTGTTGGTACCGGGACAAAAACTGCGATTGCAATAATTTTTCTGTATGAAAATAAAACTGTTGGTTGTTGCGAAAACAAGTGAGGCCTATCTAAAGACGGGTATAGATTATTATTGTCAAAAACTGCCCCATTATTTCCCTTTTGAATACATTGAAATTCCGGCATTAAAACAAACAAAAAATATTACTTTTGAGCAACAGAAGGTAAAAGAAGGTGAATTGATTTTGTCAAAAATACAACCGACAGATGAGGTTGTTTTGTTGGATGAAAATGGCACGACAATGACTTCTCTTCATTTTTCGCATTTTTTGCAACGGCACATGCAAACCGCCAGACAAATGGTGTTTGTAATAGGGGGACCTTATGGCTTCTCGCCTGCAGTATATGCACGGCAGAATTTTATGCTTTCACTGTCTTCCATGACATTTTCACATCAAATGGTGAGGCTTATTTTTGTCGAGCAGTTGTATCGGGCGGCATCTATCCTGAAGAATGAACCTTATCATCATGAATAGAAAATAAAAAACGCAAAACATTTCATTTTGCGTTTTTTAAGTTTATTTCTAAACATATTCCCCGGAGGTACCAGACGGATTCGAACCGCCGTAAAAGGTTTTGCAGACCTCTGCCTAGCCCCTCGGCCATGGTACCATTAAGAATCGCAAAGGTACAAAAAAAAATAAAACGAAAATCCCTTTTGTTGATTTTTATTTTAAAGTTTTATATAAGATTTTAAAATACAATACGTTACAGTTAGTGCTTGTCTTGAGACAATGCCTGTTAGGGCGGAGGAGTCTTTTTTTTGTTGGGAAATGAGAGGTTGAATTTAACAATACGGTTTCTTTATATCTTTTGTAGG
>JAFZUH010000253.1 GCA_017618435.1 Bacteroidales bacterium
TAGATTATTTAACAATAAAAATATAATATCATACCAAATCCGAAAAGAAGACATTCGTCAACCAGAAGAGACAAAAGAAGAACTCATGATAAAGCCGTTGCTCCACAATTGACAACTTGCTCAAATTGTGGTAGTGCTGTTGTGTACCATCACGTATGTCCCGAATGTGGCTATTATCGTGGAGAATTGGCTATAGAGCCGAAAGCAGAAGCGTAAATTATAACACATATTTTGCTGAAACTACAAGAGACTATCTTTTTGATGGTCTTTTTGTGTTTTTATCAAAATATTTTGTTGTGCTTACCTTATAATAAACATTTGTAAAAAATAACATAAAACATCGTAAGACAAGAACTAAATGTATTGTCGGTGCGAAAACACAAGCAATGGAAGAAACAAAGAAAAATTATGGCAAAAATCGCAGAAGTGATTTTTTTATGCAAAAAAACAAGAGGAAAAACCAAGGAAACACTCCTGAAAGAAAATCAAGACGTGTAGAGAAACCATATAAAGAAAACAATTATACGGATTCAGAAGAACGCGAGTTTTCTAAAAGGAACTTTAGAAATCAACGTTTTTCCAAAGACAAACCGTTTGAAAGAAAAAGAGATTCCAAAAGACGTTCTTTTAATGAAGAGGCTCGTCCGAAACACATTCAAAAAGGTTTGGAATCAGACATTTTACGCGAAATTGTTCATCGCCGCAAATCGTCAGGCCGTCAAAGTGAACGCAAATCAAAGATTTTATCCTTATCTTGGAATGAAGAACGCGACCCTATTCGTTTGAATAAATACATATCCAATAGCGGAATATGCTCCAGACGTGAAGCCGATGAATTGATTTTAGCAGGTGCAATTACCGTCAATGGAAAAATTGTTACAGAATTGGGTACCAAAGTGTTACCAACAGATGAAGTACGCTATGGCGACAAGGTACTTCAACGGGAAAAACCTGTATATATCTTATTAAACAAACCGAAAAATTTCATCACCACCACCGATGATGAATTCGATAGAGAAAATGTCATGAAATTGATAGAAGGTGCGTGCAAAGAACGAGTATATCCCGTAGGCAGATTGGATAGAAACACAACAGGGCTGCTACTTTTTACCAACGATGGCGAATTAACAAAAAAACTTACACACCCTCAATTTGAAGTAAAGAAAATATATCAAGTTGAACTTGATAAAGATATGTCTATCAATGATTTTGAAACACTCAAAAACGGAATAGAATTATATGACGGATTTATCAAACCTGATGAATTGGAATTTGTTGATGGGCAAAGAAATGTATTAGGCATTTGCTTACATTCAGGAAAAAATCGTATTGTAAGACGAATGTTCGGCTATTTTGGATACGAAGTGGAAAAGTTGGATAGAACCTATTACGCCGGACTAACCAAAAAAGATTTGCCACGCGGACAATATCGTTTTCTTACTCAAATGGAAATCAATTCTTTAAAAATGATTTAAATGATACCCTTTTTCAAATACCATGGTGCGGGCAATGATTTTGTCTTGATTGACAATCGGGAAAATATATTTAGCATTGACAATAAATATATTAATAATATTTGCCACAGACGCACGGGTATTGGGGCAGACGGATTGATTTTATTGAATCGTTCAACCGAAAGCCATCTTGATTTCGATATGCAATATTTTAATGCAGACGGCTATGAGGGAACCATGTGCGGTAATGGCGGACGATGTGTCGTTGCTTTTGCCTATTACTTGAAAATCATTGACAAACGAACTGTTTTCAAAGGTATTGATGGCATTCATCATGCTGAAATACTTGCAGAAAACAACAATATAGTACGCGTAAATCTGCAAATGACAGACGTTGATACATTTCAACCATATCAAAAAGGTTATTTTTTGGATACAGGCTCACCGCATGCAGTTTTATTTCAAGATAATATTGCTAATTTTGATGTGTTTAACGAAGGAAAAAAAATTCGCCATGACAAGTTTTTCCCTAATGGCACCAACGTTGATTTTGTAGAAAGAAGAAAAGATTCTCTATTTGTCCGCACCTTTGAACGTGGTGTTGAAGACGAAACCTTATCTTGCGGAACAGGTGTAACTGCCTCAGCAATAGCATGGGCTATTGCTGATAATACAGAAAGCCCTATCAACATACAAACGCTTGGCGGAAAATTTGTTGTAAGATTTCACCGTCAAGACAAACACTTTTCGGAAATTTGGTTAGAAGGAGATACCTGCCAAGTTTTTGAGGGAAAATTATCCTAAAAAACGATTTTTCAACATTTGTACCACCTCTTTAACAGATTTCAATCCAATCTGTTCTATATCAACTTTTTCCAAAGGAAGAAATGTTGCAGATTGCACATCATCTAAAGCGGTTAATGGAGAAAAATCTTCCACTTGGCAATCAAATACAATATCAATTGTATAGTATGTTAAACCTCCATATTGATAAGTATTCGGAAAAGTAGCGACAAAACTCAATTTTGTAACCTCTAAATTGAGTTCTTCTTTCACTTCTCTTATCATGGCATGTTCGGCAGTTTCTTCAAGGTCGATAAAACCACCGGGTAAATCCAACATTCCCTTGGCCGGATCAAAACGTCTTCGGGTAAATAAATATTCATTTTTATCATTGTGAATCAAAGCAATAGTTGCTCCTGCTTCATTGATATACAACTTATGTCCACAATCTTGACAAATATGAGCCTTTTGCCCATCCCAAACAAAATGAGCACTACCACAAAAAGGGCAAAAGCGAAAAACATTTTTTGATGTTGTATCCATCTTATCAACCATTTATTAAATTTTGTGCAGCCGACAAAGAAGATTCTGTAACCTCCTCATTGCTAATCATTTTGGCTATTTCATAGATTTTTTCATTTTGTTCCAACATTTTCACTTGTGTTTCTGTTTGATTATCTGTTATATTTTTATATATCAAATAATTATAATCTGCCTTTGCTGCAATTTGAGGCAAATGGGTAATGGCAATGACCTGACAATATTGCGAAATATTTTTCATCACCTTGCCCATTTTTGCAGACACTTCACCCGAAACACCTGTATCTATTTCATCAAAAATAATCGTTGGAAGCACATTCTTTTTGATTATCAACGATTTTATTGCCAACATCAAACGAGACAACTCCCCTCCGGAAGCAATTTTTTCAACTTGTTGCATAGGCATACCCGGATTGGCGTTAAACAAAAACACAGGCTTGTCTATTCCAAACTTATCATAAGAAACTTTCTCAAAACCAATAGCAATCTTAGCCTCCCGCAAATTCATCTGATACAACTGCTCTGCTATTGCTTTTTCTATTTCAGGAATAACACGTTTGCGTTTTTGAGACAACAAAGTGGCTTTTTGTTTCAAATGTTGTTCACAATCCTTTATTTTCTGTTCTGCATCTTTGATAAAAGATTGCATATTTGCATACTCATCTATTTTTGTCTGCGTTGTTTGAGCAAATGCCAGCAAATCATCTATAGAATTGAGTTGATGTTTCTTTTCCAACCGATTAATGGCATTCAATCTGTCTGTAACATATTGCAATTCTTCTTCATTAAACACCGTCTTTTCGGCCATATTTGTCATTTCATCAACGGTATCGTTCAATTCTATCAATTGTGAATTGATACGTTGTAACAATGTTGCATATTTATCGCCGTATTTTTCAATGGTTTCAATCTTTCGTTTGCAATTGTTCAACAATTCTATCGCATTTATATCATATTCTGCCAACATATTGACAGAATCATTCAAAGCGGTTTGAATATCCTGAATATGTGTTATTTGATGTAATTTTTCTTCCAATTGTTCTTGCTCTCCTTGTTGTAGATGCAAAGCATTTATCTCTTGCAAAATATACTCCAAATAAGCAATATCCTGATGTTCTCCATTATCTTTTATCTTTTGATATTGCAAACATAAATTTTTATACTCATTATATAAATCTTGATACGCTTTCAAATCAGATTCAATATGAGCATACTGGTCAATTACAAGCAACTGAAATTCCGGATTTTGCAATAATATATTACTATGTTGAGCATGAATATCCAAAAGATAAGGTGTTATTTTTTTCAAATCGGCAAGAGCAATTGGCGTATCATTTACAAAAGAACGGGACTTACCTTGAGAGGTCAGTTCTCGTCTAATCAAACAATTGTCTTCTTTGTCAATATTCAAAGTATCCAATAAGACATCAAGTTCAGGATTATGTACATGAAAGACGGCTTCTACTATTGTTTTTTTTGCCGTATCTTTCACCACATTGGTATCGGCACGTTGTCCTAAAAGAAAAGACAATGCCCCTATCAGCATTGATTTTCCCGCTCCCGTTTCTCCAATTATAGCAGAAAAACCTTGATGAAAATCTACAGACAACTTTGAAATTAATGTGTAATTTTCAATATATATGGATTGTATCATAGAAGTTCAGACTACTTTATTTGAGAATATTTCTCCATATTGCTTGGATCGATTGCTTTCAAAATATCCGCAGCACGTTGTTTTTGTTCGTCAGAAGCGACAGAAAACATATTTACCAATTCATCAGCCTTGTACATACCCAAAATATTGATAGCATAAATATTGGTCCTCTGTTTATACAAATCCTTCAATAACTGCAAACTGCCCAACACTCCTTCGTAACCTGCATTCAAATCTTTAGCCATTAAATCCAACCCCAACCGATGATATTGATACAGAAAAGTTCTAAAAGGCATATTGGCAGAATTGGTATAACTTTCCAAAAGCCAATAGCGGTTTCTTGAATTTTTTGAGTTGGTTTCCCAGCCTGCCTCTCCATTGGGAACAGTCGCAACAATATTGGCACATTTCGTATAAAAAGCATCTCCGCCTCTATTACCATAAGTATCAAATGTTATGGCCAACATAAAATTGGCATAAAATGCCACCAAACTTGTTACTGTCCAAAGATACGAACTCTCGTCATATTCAAACATTTGATTTTCTGAATATTTAAAAGATATATCATTGTCTTGAAAAGCAAAAACAGGCGAATAATAGGTGGAATTAAAAACAGGACGGCTCATTTGTATATACATTTTGCCCGAAAATGAATTGGGGGCATCTGCACTTTCTATAACAAATTGCAGACTACAATCTATTTTTTCTTCATTGGAAAATGAATATTCCGTCCATTTTCTATCATTGATAAACGCGGTTATGCCTTGTTCCAATGTTTTAAACAAATCTTTATTTACTTGCGAAGCATATTCCCCCGTCAATTTTTGGGCATTCACCGCAACCCGACAATTGAACTCCTGAGCAAAACTTGTCAAGAACCAACAACAAAGACCTATAAGTACGCAGTTTTTTTTCATCATCATTTAGTTTTTAATCGCTGTTGATATGCCTCTATAACACGTTTGACAATATGTTGTGCAACATCTTGTTTCAATTGCAAAGGCAACTCTTCAATGGTATCGTTTTTGTCTATGATATAGACTTTATTTGTTGCAGTTTCAAATCCTGCCCCCTTGTCATTCAATGAATTAAGTACAATAAAGTCCAAATTTTTGGTATGCAACTTGTGTTGGGCATTAGTGATTTCATTGTCTGTTTCCAAGGCAAAACCGACAAATATTTGATTATCTTTTTTGTTGATTGCCAATGTTTTCAGAATATCAACCGTAGGCTGTAACTGTATTTGCAGATTTTGTTCTTGTTTTTTTAGTTTTTTATCAAACTTATACATAGGTGTGTAATCGGCAACGGCAGCCGACATTATCACAATATCAACCGAATCGACCTTGGTTTGACACGCCTCAAACATTTGTGTCGCTGTTTGTACATTTGTCCGATGAATATTGGGGTTTTCGGTTTGCAAAGACGATGGTCCCATCACCAACTCAACCTCCACCCCACTATTGGCTAATGCCTCAGCAATACAAACACCCATCAAACCCGTAGAAGAATTGCCAATATATCTAACCGCATCTATGGGTTCTCTGGTACCGCCGGCGGTCACCAAAGCCTTAAAACCGCTCCCCTTGTTTGTTGAATTACAATAAGCATCAACTATTTTAAATATTTCTTCAGGCTCAGCCATACGTCCCTTGCCATTTTGCCGACAAGCCAAAAAACCTTCTTGAGGCTGGATTTCTATGTATCCGTTGTTTTTTAATGTTTTGATATTTTGTTCAACAGCAAAATGGTTCAACATATTTTCGTTCATGGCAGGAGCGAAAAAAACAGGCTTATTCATGGCCAACAATGTTGTAGACAAGGCATCATCGGCAATGCCATTTGCTATTTTCCCTATTAGATTGGCTGTTGCCGGTGCCAAAACACAAACATCAGCCCATTGACTTAAAGCAATATGTGTTGTTGTTCTCTCCTGATTTACTTCAAACATATCCACATACAATTTGTTGTTACTCAATGTTTCTATCGTAAGAGGGGTAACAAATTGCAAGGCATGTGCTGTCGCCACCACTTTCACTTCATAGCCGTTTTTTACAAACAATCTAATCAGTGTCAATGTTTTATAAGCGGCAATGCCTCCACTTATGCCAACAACTATGTGCTTTTTGGTCATTAAAAAAGATTATTTTTTCTTTTTTTCCGGTGTTCTAAAATACACTTGTCCGTCCAGAAACTCCTGTTCAGCCAACAATGTCGGTTTGGGCATTTGTTCATAATAACGAACCAATTCTATTTGTTCTTTGTTTTCAACACCGTCTTCACTATTGTCATGTGCAGAAAAATCATGGACTTTTTCATCCAATTCTTCTTTCAAATCATTAGAAATCTGATCCGCTCTTTTGGACATAATCACTACAGATTCATAAATATTACCTGTTTGCACGTCAAAATCGTTCAAATCACGAGTGATTGTCGTATTGGTTGTTTTTATTTTCTTATAATCCATTTTATTTATTAATTATTGTTATTTAATATTTTATTTCTTTTTTTCAAAGCATCGGCAGCCATACGTTCCGCTTCGGGCAAAAATTTTGACTGTTCGTTTTTCGCCCTCAACTTATTGGTATAATCTATCACCATTTGATAACGTTCCAATTTTTTGCTTTCCACACTATTTTGAGCATATTTTTGACTATTTTTCACCAAATAGAACAAGGCTTCTTCCGCATATATACTTTCGGGATAATCCTTGAGCATATTTTCCAGACAAATTTGAGCGGCTTTGTATTTTTCCGTGTTATAATACATTTGCCCAACGCTGAAA
>JAFZUH010000254.1 GCA_017618435.1 Bacteroidales bacterium
CAAGGAGAATATGAAGCATTGGCAGAAAGAATAACAACCCAAGAGTGGAAACCCGATTTCGGTCCATGCATTTTTTCTGAAGAAGTAGCAAAATCAGGGGCTACGGCTATTGGTGCAAGAGATTTTTTGGTAGCGGTTAATTTCAATCTCAATACAACCTCTACACGTAGAGCCAACGCTATTGCCTTTGATGTCCGTGAAAAAGGAAGACCCAAAAGAGAAGGCGGAAAAATTACAGGCAAACCCATTAAAGATGAAAACGGGGAACCTGTCATGATACACGGAACACTTAAAGCAACTAAAGCAATCGGTTGGTTTATAGAAGAATACGGCATTGCACAGGTTTCTATGAATCTCACAAACATATCCGTAACACCCCTGCATACTGCTTTTGATGAAGTTACCCGTTGTGCTGCACTCCGTGGCATTAGGGTTACCGGTGCGGAAATAGTGGGGCTTATTCCCGAAAAAGTACTGTTGGATGCAGGCAGATATTATTTAGAAAAACAACAACGCTCCAAAGGTATCAGCAAAGACGAAATCATAAAAATAGCCGTCAAATCCATGGGACTTGACGACCTTAAACCCTTTGACCCGAAAGAAAAAGTTATAGAATACCTTTTGGAAGACAATTCTGTAAAAAAACTTACGGACATGACTTGTACCGCTTTTGCTGATGAAACAGCAAGCGAAAGTCCTGCTCCCGGTGGCGGTTCTATATCTGCCTACATGGGTGCTCTTGCAGCCGCTTTAGCAACAATGGTTGCCAATTTGTCTGCACACAAAGCAGGTTGGGACGACAGATGGGAGGAATTTTCCATTTGGGCAGAAAAAGGACAACAACTCAAAAACGAACTTTTAGCCCTTGTTGATGAAGACACCAATTCATTCAACAAAATTATGGATGCTTTTGCTATGCCTAAAAAAACAGATGAAGAAAAAGCGGCTCGTTCTGCAGCTATACAAACAGCGACCAAATATGCTATTGAAGTGCCTTTCAAAACTATGGAAAAATCTTTCGCTGTTTTTGAACTCTGCCGTCAGATGGTATTGCAAGGCAACCCCAATTCCGTAACCGATGCCGGAGTCGGTGCTTTGGCTGCACGCTCCGCTGTTTTAGGGGCTTGTTTGAACGTTAGAATAAATGCAAGTTCTCTTAAAGACAGGGATTTTGCCGAAAACATTCTTGCCAAAGCCCAAACGCTGGCACAACAAGCACAAGAAACCGAAGCGGAAATTCTTGCCCTTGTCAATGACAAACTCTGATAAAGAAAATAACTATGTATTTTTTCAATATTACTTGTCTTTTAGTTACGGCGGACTTGGTGTCCGCTTTTTTTTATCATGGAAAAATAAAATTTCTCACCTGTCATTTTTCCGCTCAAAATATGCTAAATATATTAAATAATATTGTATCTTTGTATATTAACTCTTAAATATATCAAATAAAATAAACACAACCGAATAATGAAAAAAATTAAACCTATAAGCAAATTTATTGCCATTTTTGGTGCCATACTTGTTGCAGGTGTATTGCTATGGGGTGGCATACATTTCTATTATGTATTTGGCAGAGGTGTCAAAGCTGGCGAACTCAATTTCTTTGTTTACAAAGGTCTTGTATTCAAAACATACGAAGGAAGACTTATACAAGCCGGATACAATTCTAAAAACACGGCTTCTGCCATACAATCCAACGAGTTCAATTTTTCAGTGCAAGATACAAAGGTTGCTGAAACACTTATGCGATGCTCTGGCAAACACGTTGAATTGTACTATAAAGAATATTTGGGAACACTTCCGTGGAGAGGTATGAGTCGATATGTTGTAGACAGTATTATATCCGTGGAACCTGCTGTATCCGACAATATTTTTCCAAACTGACAACACTTAAACCACGATGGACAAAAGACAGACCCGGTTTCATA
Organism: Bacteroidales bacterium; assembly: GCA_017618435.1. Classification (GTDB taxonomy): domain Bacteria; phylum Bacteroidota; class Bacteroidia; order Bacteroidales; family WCHB1-69; genus UBA1205. Next base: position 1,929 of record JAFZUH010000254.1, read on the forward strand.
TCATAGCCATCATACTGCTGGCAGTTTACCTACCTATGCTTATCTGTACTGCCGTACACAGCCATGACAATGGAAGCGATGACATGAGTTGCAATAGCAGCAAACACAGTTGCGAATCCCACCACGGACATCTGATACCGCCAGAAAAAAACGACGGAATATGCCTGCTCTGCTCTTTCGCACAACTTGTCTATACCCCTTCCTGCTGTCAAGGCGGTCTCTTTGTTCCGATTGATATATATATCGGGAACACCCGAACGGCAACAAAAGGTATTTCCCAATGGTATGCCGTCAAATCAACAAGAGCGTCTCCTTTGTTTTAATGTTTTTCATCAAGAGCCCCAAATAATTTTTCATACGTTTTTAACTGAGGCGGTTTCAGTGGCAAAACCACCCCGTTTCTATTTTAAACGTATGTCATTGATAAACATTTTAAACAAAAAAACATGAAATACATAAGCATTATTATACCGCTGTTTGTCATTGTGGCGGCAAGTGCCCAGCCCTTGGCTGACACTACAGATATTTTTGACAAACATCTTAAACTGAATGAAATTGTGATAACTGGTGTTGTAGGAGAAGCCAAACCTACCGAATCTCCGCAACCCGTAAATCTGATAAACACCCGCACACTCAACCAGACGGCCTCGCTCAATATCATAGATGCCATCGCCAAACAGCCCGGAATGTCCCAACTTACAACAGGCGGAGCGGTATCCAAACCCGTCATTCGGGGTTTGGGCGGCAATCGCGTAGTGGTTGTCTATGATGGTATACGGCAGGAAAGTCAGCAATGGGGAGATGAACACGGCGTTGAAATTGATGCCGCCGACATAGGCTCCGTAGAAATAGTCAAAGGTCCGGCCAGCCTCCAATACGGCTCAGATGCCTTGGCGGGAGTACTCGTGCTGCACTCGCAAAAACTGCCTCTCCCCGAAGAAATAAAAGGAGGTATAGTGGCACAATACCATACCAACAACGGATTGATAAACTATTCCCTGAACATGGCAGGCAATAAAAGCGGATTCATATTCGACCTGCGTTACAGTGAAAAATATGCCCATGCCTACCGCAACAAGTTTGACGGGTACGTCCCCAACACCCAATTCAATGAAAGGGCGGCTTCCGCCAAATTGGGCATAAACAAAAAATGGGGCTATAGTTTTCTTAAAATGACCTTTTATAACATAAATCCCTCCCTGCCCGAAGGCGAAAGGGATTCCACAGGAAACCTCATCGCTGAAAACGGCAAGGTCAAAACATACAAGCATGGTCTGCCATACCAGCGTATTTTCCACTACAAGGTTCAAAGCGAAAATGAAATAAACCTGTCCGCAGGTTATCTCAAAATAGTGGCAGGCTACCAGCAAAACAGACGAAACGAGTTTGAAGAGTCTCCAACCACAGCAGGACTGCGGTTGCAACTGCATACGGCAACGGCAGACATACGATACATCTATGCCCCTGAAAAACGGTGGAAAGTATCTACAGGTATAAGTGCCATGTATCAGACTTCGCTCAACAAGGGGAACGAGTTTCTCATTCCCGACTAC
>JAFZUH010000255.1 GCA_017618435.1 Bacteroidales bacterium
TCTTTAAAAATATCGTCAAGTATGCACGGCGGGGTTAAATAGTCGCTGCGTTCTTGTTCAAAATTATATTTTGGCGGGGTTTTTTCTGTTTGCTGCTTAAAATATTCATTCGTATTTGCACCCGCCGGCACTTTGTTTAAATCTATCATTATTCAACCTCCACACGTTTTATATCTTCATTTTGAAAACCTATTTGCACGCCATATATACATTGCAGCAATTCTGTTAAATTATCTAAAATACTTGTTTTTGCGTCATTATAAGGTATTGAGTGTTGCAACGCATAATGCTGCATAATATTTTGAGTGCATTCCAAATCCGGTATATTTATTTCAAAATTATTTATAGTAAAACAAACGTTTTCAGCGTCTTGCGGGATTTTAATGTCAACAAGGTTTGTTTGTTCAAAACCGCCATTTATTGTAATGCCGTAATCATCAACGGGGTTTTCAACCGGCTGCACATCTTTTTTATAGTTGCCATTTTTATCCCAAAAACCTACGTCCGTTTTGTTTTCTTTGCGGCGGTTAATTTCTTCAATAAGTTTTTCAAGTAAATCGCACATTTCTGAAATTGTCATATTACCAAAATTAAAATCGCCGTTTTCACGTTTTACCACAACGCCGGCAATGCTATTGTTGTTCATTGTTTACGCTCCTTTTGTTTATTTATATAAGTTGTAATTCTTATCGCATAAGTTGCAACAATAAAAATGATTATTTTAAACAATGTTTACCTCCACTGTTGCCATAAGCGGCATTTCTCTATATAATTTACCGTCAAGCAAACAACCGGCGTTGCCCTTGCCGACACGTCTGAAATATAAGCCGTCAAATAAACAATATGCGTTTTTATTTTTGGGATTTAATAAATCACCAAGTGTTGTTTCATCACGTGCCGGCAACCATTCACCCCATTGTTTAAAGAAAAATGGCACACCCGCTTTTTTACATTGTTTTTGAATATTACGCACCCATTGCGGGTTACAGGGGCGGACATTTTTGCCCGACTCCCCGCCCGCAATTACCCAGTGTATCCCCTCCAAATCAAGGTCGCCCAAATCATCAAGCAACGGTTCACAACTTAAAAACTTAACTTTCGCATTTGTTTGGCGTAAATAGTCAATACGGTTTTTGTGTTGTGCGTTTTCAACTGTAACGCCGAGCCAAACATTATCCGGGTATGAAAAACCCGGCAAACGTTCTGCACGTTTTGTTAATATTTGAAATTCGTGTTGCGGTTGTGCTCCGCACGCTGCTAAAATTTTTGTTATTTGTTCGCCACTAATTTTTTCATTAAATGTATCTGACATTGAATTAACAAACACCATTTTGTGTTTGCCTTTAAACACCCTGGCGAGTTCGTCATAATGAAAAACAATATTTTCAAAAGGAAATTTGTATTTTTCTTGTTTCATTGCCGTTAAACATTTGTGCATTGTTGCAGCATAACAATTGCGGCAACCCTCTGAAATTTTTTTACAACCGGTTATTATATTCCATGTTTCATTTGTCCATTCTATTTTTGACATTTTGCAAACCCTCACGCCATTTATCTACTATCCAACCTATAAAACAAATTGTGTTAATTACTAAACAAGCCGCCACAAAAAGACAAATACCGCTTGTAATTGACATTAAAATACTTTTCAATAAACCAAACATTACTTGCCGCCCTCTTAATCTCTGCCGGCAATATTCATTGCCCATATTATGCCTATATAAATGCCGATTATTATGCCAATAAAAATTTTCATTATTTGCCCTCCATTTTAAATTTGCTTAATAAATCATCTATTGTGTCATTATTATCCTTATGACAATTACAAGTTTTTGGTGCAAAAAGTGCGTTATAAATCATTGCACGTGCATCCAAACTTGCGTTAATATGTTGATTTAATAACCCTAAAACAAACGCATAAATTGCCCCTATTTTATAGCCGCCAAATTCTAATTCCAACTCGCTTGCGTTTTCTACTCTTGCCGCTGCAAAATACGCCGCCGCCACTTCATCAAGCGGCAAACGCTGCATGTGTTCTGTTACCATTGTTTCAATTGTTTTTGTTTCATTTGTTTTTTCTGTTGTCATTGTTGCCATTTTTTACCTCTTTAATGTTGTAATATATTTCTAACGCCTTATAAATTAACCTTGCCCGCTTTTCTGTATCCGGGCGTGCCGGTTCTTTATACATTTTTAAAAATTCTTTATCATCAAATCTTATGATTTTTGCCAAGCCACCACCTCGCTTAAAATAATTTTGTTTGTAATACACCCGGACTTATTTCTGTTGTTGCCGGCTTTTGTTTTTTTAATTTTTCTGCTACTGCTGCAATAACTTTTAATCGTTCTTGATATGTGTTAAATGCCGGCACACATTCTTGATTTCTTAAATCGTACCCGCACCATCCGCAATAATTCGGGATAGATGAACACGTTACAAGGTCATTGCAAACCGGGCAATATTTACTCGGCATAACCCAAATCCTTAATGCACGTGCCGTGTTTTGCAATATTCAAAACATCTGTGTTAAAATCTGCACCCTTGCCTATACCTACATAAATACGGCGGTGCTTATCTTTTTTATATTGAATATCAATAAAACCTACTGTATCGGTTGTATTTAAAAAACTACACCAGGAATGGCGTATTAAAACAAATTCACCATAATCGGCATTTTCTATTGCGTTCCAACCTATTTGCATGCTTTTTTCTTTTAATTCTTGTTGTAATGCCCTGTTTTGTTCAACAACCTTTTGGTATTGATTTTCAAAAATTTCACTTCTTGCCATTTTTAACTCCTTTTTTCTTTTTTGTGTTTGTAACTCTTTTACCCTCAAAACATTTAAAATCTGCTTTTGGGATGAAAAACTGCGTGCCGTAACCGGTAAAATGTAAAAAACGCCCATTTTTTACGGCTTTTAATTTATTGATAATGTATATAAATTGTTGTTTATGGCGGACTTTACGCTCTACGGTATAAATTTTTATTAAATCTGAATCCCGCAAAAATTTAAAAATTTCATATTGCACCCCAAAACATTCATCCATTAAACGTTTTTCGTCTTTATGAAATTCATGTTTTTCTATATCAACATTTGTTTTTTGCATCGTTATGCGGTTAAAATAAATTTCATAATACAAA
>JAFZUH010000256.1 GCA_017618435.1 Bacteroidales bacterium
ATAGGTATTCTTCTTTTATATTCACTATTAAGGTAACGTTGTATAAGTGTATTGTGTTCCAAGTCTGTGTTTCCCTTGATGTATTGAATAAGCACATTGTCCACATCGGTGTAGGAGGCTTCGCCTAATTGTTCCAAATCAGATGAAGAAATACCTAAACCATCGGTGGGTACAGCGGCGATACAGAGTTTTAAGGCTTCGGCTTGAGCGTTGGGTAAGTTTTTGCATAAATAGTTGGCACAAGCATAAACTTCAGTTTTCCATAGATTTATAAAAGGAGCGTAGTCCCCCACATCTCCATGTAGTGTCCAAAAGCCTGTTAGATATTCCGTATAATTATCGGTAGAAATAACCAAACCTTTGTTTAATTGTGCCAAATCGTAAAGAGCCATCATTCTAAACCTTGCTTTAGCATTGCCCATACGTAGTTTGGATAAGGGTTTATCGTCTAAATCTGGAAGTAAAACCTTATATTTTAAATAAATATCGGTGTGGTCAAGATATTTGTAGTCATGGCAGAACGCTAACCCGACCATGTTGGCACGTTCAATTTCTTCTGCGGTGTTGGTTTCGATAGTAATACTTCTACCTATTAATTTAGTATTGGTATTGTCGCAAACAGGTCTTAGCAAAGCGGCGGCAAAAGCACTGTCAATGCCACCGGAAATACCTAATACAATGGATTTTAAATTGTTGTCTAATATGTAGGCGGTAACTTTTACCCGCATTGCATTAATGGCATAGGATAATTCCTTATCTGTTGACAATAATCGGGTGGTATATTCTGAAAAATTTTTCTCTGTCATTGTTTCTTACTTTTTTGATGATTGTATATTAATTTTCAATTTCCTGATAATCAGGTGTGTTTTCGATGTTTATACTATCGGTAGCATCCATAAAAATAGGAGGAGTTTTTTGTCTGTATTTTTGCAAATTGTTGTCATATTGTTCTTTGTGTGCTAATATATCACTCAAAGCAGGTACATCTCTAAATGCCCATTTGTCCAAAATGTAACCTTGTTGCAGCATTACAACTCCCGGGTCGTTGCGAAGAGCGGTTTTCATTGGTGTAGCATCGCAGAAAAAGAAAGATTCATTGCTATCTAATTCCAACAGATTCAAACTATCTACCATATAAGGGGAGGAACTTGTGAGTAAAATATAAGGAATGCCTTCTGCTTTACAATCGGAGATAAGAGCTTTAATGTTTTTGAGTTTATTCTCGTTCATTTGAGCAAGATTGCGAATGAAGATAATAAAATTCAAATCATCTTGGAGCATTACCATATTTTTGATGTCAGTGCCTTCATTGTTGGTGATGGAAAAATCGGCCAAACGGGCATTGATACCGGGGGTAATCACTTTTTCGGAACGTTTTATATAGGTGTATTTAGCTTCAAATTCAGCGTTTTGTAGGCTGTCGTCTGCAATTGCACTTAGTTTGTCTATAGAAAATTCTTCAATTTTTCCTGTTTGATTGTTTTTGTATTGAAAAACAAAATCAATTTCAGGGGCTTCGCTGTAGGTTTCACCTGCAATAAAATTGCCGACTTTCCAAGGTCTGAAATCGTGCCATGGTTCGTGCAAAAGGCAGTGTATCATCACGAATAGGGCAAAAATAACGGAAAGGAGAATTGGCCCCCACTGGGTGATATAATACCATTCTTGTTGTTTGTATTTTTTTCTTTGTCTGAAAATAATGATAGCAAACAATAGGAATATTATATTTTTATAGAATGTTTGATAATTAGTTAATTTGATGAAATCGCCGAAACAACCGCAATCGGTAACCATAAATCGTTCAAAATTGGTGCCGAATATGTTATTTATTATTTTTAATACATCTAAAAAATAGGCTAAATAACAAGTTAGAAGGGTGAAAAAAATCATAAATAAGAGCAATACCCATGCTGTTATTTGCATTTGAATGTTCAACAGTAATGCCCAACCTATCATAAATTCTGCCAAAATAGCGGCAAAGGCAAAAAACATGGAGGTGGGTGTCATGAAATTGAGAGAGAAAGAAATGAAATATTCTTCTATTTTTAAAGCAAAGCCAAATGGGTCAACCATTTTGACGTATGCAGAGCCAATGAACAAAAGTCCCATAAAGATACGGAGTCCATTGCGAATAAAGAAACTTCCGTCTCTGTTTTTTCTACGTGTAGTAGAGGTGCTATATCTATATTGTCTCATTTTTTGTTTCGTTTAGTCTGATTAAGGCAAAAACAGCATAATTAAAAATATCATAAAAATTGGCATCCAAGCCTTCCGATACCAAAGATTGTTCGTGATTGTCTTCTATTTGTTTTACCCGTAATAATTTCATCAATATCACATCGGTGATAGAGGTCATACGCATGTTACGCCACGCTTCGTCATAGTCATGATTTTTGTTGGCAAGCAGATTTTTGGCATTTTGAACATATTTGTCGTACAAATCGCTTACTTGTTGTTGGCTTAGAGTTGTATCTCCGATAGAACAAGGACCATATACTAATTGTATTTGTGTCATGACGGCATAATTGATGATGCCAATATATTCGGAGAAAATATCATCTTCAACGGCTTGGCAACCTTTTTCTTCAATGCTTTTTATGCGTTGTGCTTTGATATATATAAGATCGGTTAAAGATGAAGGGCGAAGAATACGCCATGACAAACCATAGTCGTGCATTTTTTTCAGAAATAAATTACGGCAAATATTTACCGCTTCGTCAAATTCTTGCATGGTATTTTTTTTCATAAGGCATATTATTTACATTCACTACAAATTATTTGTTGAACAGCACGGTTTTCTCTGATGAGATAAGAATAGGTTTTTATTTCATTACAAAAACGAGTTTTGTTCTTTTGTACAGCCAACTGACAGGCTTTTTCAAAATTTTTCGACATATAAACCGTTTCGTCAAGACTATATAGGTTGAGATAGGTAAATATAAAATCTTCGCTGATATTTTCATCGTCAATATATGGGTCCATAGCGGTACGGGCAAAATCATAATCACCATATTTAATAAATGTAGCAGCCACTTCGTAGGCTTTTTGCCAATTGTTGATAGTAGGTAGGGCTATTGATTTAATTTTGTCATAGGTACTTTCTATAAGTGTCTCATCGCTATTTTCTGCATTGTTCAAAAAATCCAATACTTTGTATTGCAAACTAATGTTTAAAGCGTCAACTTTGTCTGCATATTGTTTGCCGATAGCATTGTTGTAATATCTGTCTATTTTACTTTGTATGCCGGCAATTTGTCCGCTTGAAGTTATATCCATATTTTCCACATTGCTGCAAAAAGCATTAAATTCACAGACAAGATTGGTGTTGTCCATTTTGGGTAAATCCGTTATTTTTTGTATATCTTCAGCGGACAAGTCTCCCAAGAGTGATAACATATAGTATTTATTGGTTAAAAAAGGCAGATTTTTGGCAGTTTCGGGAATAT
>JAFZUH010000257.1 GCA_017618435.1 Bacteroidales bacterium
AGGTTGCCCTGTAGAAATAGACATACCTGCCTTTATCGCCAACATTGCCGAAGGTAATTTCAAAGACGCTGCGGCAAAAATTGCAGAAACATCGTTATTGCCTGCCATTTGCGGAAGGGTGTGTCCGCAAGAAACGCAATGCGAAGGCCGTTGTGTTTTGGGCAAAAAAGGCGATGCTGTTTCTATAGGGAAATTGGAACGCTTTGTGGCAGACTATGCAAGAGAAAATCACATCAATATCAACACCAATATCACTAAAAACACGCACAGAATTGCAGTTATCGGCAGCGGACCTGCAGGCTTGACATGTGCTGCCGACCTCGCAAGAATGGGCTATCAAGTTACTGTTTTTGAAGCCCTGCATCGTGCCGGCGGAGTACTCACCTACGGTATTCCTGAATTCAGATTGCCCAAACAAGCCATTGTAGAACCAGAAATTGAAAAATTAAAATCATTAGGCGTTGATATTCATACAAATGTAGTCATCGGTAAAACCTATTCCATTCAATCACTATTGGAAAAAGAAGGATTTGAAGCCATATTTATCGGTGTGGGAGCAGGATTGCCCAAATTTATGAATATCAAAGGTGAAAATCTCAATGGAGTGGTTTCCGCCAATGAATTTCTGACAAGAAACAACTTGATGAAAGCCTATAATCCCGAATACCTTACCCCCAATTATGTCGGTAAAAACATTGCCGTTATCGGAGGCGGAAATGTTGCCATGGATGCGGCCAGAACAGCCTTACGACTTGGGGCAAAAGTTTCTGTTTTTTACAGACGTTCAGAAAACGAACTGCCCGCACGACACGAAGAAGTTTGTCATGCCAAAGAAGAAGGCGTTGAATTTCACTTTTTGACTACACCTGTCGAACTTATCGGGGAAAACGATTGGGTGAAAACCATAAAATTCAGAAAAATGCAATTGGGGGAACCCGATGCTTCAGGAAGACGTTCACCCGTTGAAATAGAAGGTTCTGACTATACCCTTGATAAAGATATGGTCATCATGGCTATTGGCACAAGTCCCAATCCTCTGATAGGTCAAACAACAGAAGGTTTGATTATCAATAAAAAAGGGTGCATTGAAATAGACGAACACGGACAAACGTCAAAACAAGGAATTTTTGCCGGTGGAGACGCAACAAGCGGAGCCGCTACCGTTATCTTGGCAATGGGTGCAGGCAGAACTGCGGCAAAAGCAATTGACAATTATATAAAAAATAAGTGATTTATTAACAGAAAATATGGTAACTTTGTATTTTTTACAAAATAGAAATCTATAACGAATATGAAAACAACAAGAATTATCCAATTATTAAAAGAAACTGAAACTATCGGTATTAATAATATTGTAAATATAAAAGGTTGGGTAAGAACCAAACGAGGCAACAATACAGTACTTTTCATCAACCTTAATGACGGCTCTATAGTACATGGCATTCAAGTTGTTGTTGATGTGGCAAACTTTGATGAACAATTGCTCAAACAAATTACCACTGGTGCTTGTCTTTCCGTTGAAGGAAAATTGGTTGAATCTATGGGCAAAGGACAAAGCGTTGAAATACAAGCCTTGAAAATTGAAATTTTAGGTCTTTCCGATGCCGAACGCTACCCCTTACAGAAAAAAGGACATAGCATGGAATTTCTCCGTAGCATTGCCCACTTGCGTCCACGCACCAACTATTTTTCCTGTGTTTTAAGAATACGCCACGCTATGGCGTTTGCCATTCACAATTTTTTCAACGACAAAGGATTTGTCTATCTCCACACACCTATTATTACAGGTTCCGATTGCGAAGGAGCCGGTGAAATGTTCAATGTTACCACTATGGATTTGGGCAATGTACCTAAACTGGAGAACGGAGAAGTTGATTATAGCCAAGACTTCTTTGGCAAAAGAACACATTTAACCGTTTCCGGACAATTGAATGGAGAACTCGGGGCAATGGCTTTGGGCAATATCTATACATTTGGACCGACATTTAGAGCAGAAAACTCCAATACCCCAAGACATTTGGCCGAATTTTGGATGATAGAACCCGAAATGGCCTTTTATGAATTGGAAGACAATATGGTTTTGGCAGAAGAATTTATCAAATATTGTGTAAAATATGCCTTGGACCACAATTTTGATGACATTCAATTCCTTAACGATTTGTTTGACAAAGAACTTATAGACAGGTTGAAATCTATTTTAGATGTCCAATTTGTCAGATTGCCTTACACCGAAGCGATAAATATACTGCAACAATCAGGGCATAAATTTGATGTGCCCGTTTATTGGGGATTGGACTTACAAGCCGAACACGAACGCTTTTTGGTTGAAGAACATTTCAAGAAACCTGTCATTATGATAGATTATCCTAAAGAAATCAAAGCGTTTTACATGAAACAGAACGAAGACGGCAAAACCGTTCGTGCTATGGATATTTTGTTCCCCAAAATCGGCGAAATTATCGGCGGTTCACAACGTGAAGAATCTTTGGAAAAATTGCTCAATGTTGTTCATGAAAGAAATATGAACGAACAGGAATTGTGGTGGTATTTAGACACTCGCCGATTCGGAACGGCTCCACACAGCGGTTTCGGTTTGGGTTTTGAACGCTTATTGCTCTTTGTTACAGGCATGAGCAATATCAGAGATGTGATACCATTTCCAAGAACACCGCAAAACGCCGAATTTTAATGAAAAAAAAGCATTTGCTCGGAATATTTTTCGGCATGTTGTTGTTGACGGCCTGCCAAAACGAAGAAGTCTATACCCCAAAACCTCGGGGTTATTGCCGTATGGACATTCAAGATACGGGTTTTGTCCGCCTTGACAACAAATTCCCCTATTCTTTTGAATATTCCCAATATGCCTACATTGACCCTTATCCATACAGAAATACAGACAGCACCAAATATTGGATAAACATTGTATATCCCAATTTGAATGCGGTAATGTATATCAGTTACAAGCAATTCAACAACAAAGATTTGCTCAACAATATGATAAGCGATGCAAGAACATTGGTATTTAAGCAAACACAAAAAGCAGATGATATTATTGAATCGACCATTACAGATGAAGAAAGCCATGTCTTCGGCAAATTGTATCAAGCGGTAGGTCAGGAAGTGCCTTGCCCCTATCAATTGTGGCTGAGCGATAGGGAACAACATTTTTTCAGACTCTCTCTCTATTTTAATTGTACACCCAACAACGATTCTTTAGCACCTGCCATTGATTATTTATCCAAAGATATTTTTCATTTAATAGAAACCTTTGATTGGAAATAATATGACTATCAACGATATTCTTCTAAAACTATTGAATATATCTTGGATAAAAAGAACAATAAATTTGCTTCGTAGAATAGTTCTTCCCGGGTTTGACGGTGTTCCATTGTTTGACAGTTTGGTTTATTTTGTCAAAGGATTGATAAAAGGTGAATTATCCATCCGTGCAGCGGCTTTGTCCTATAATTTTTTTATGGCATTGTTTCCTTTAATTCTGTTTTTAATTACAATTATCGGATATTTGCCCATATCACAGCATTTTATAAATTCTGTTTACGACATATTACACGATACTTTACCTGAAAACGTATCTCTTGCAGTACAAAATACCATAGAAGGGATTATGCAAAAAAATGCAACTTTGCTGTCTTTTAGTATTATTTTCACTTTCTATTTTGCCACACGCGGTGTCAGAGCAATGATGAGTTGTTTCAATGCCACTTATCATGAAATAGAAACGCGTTCCGCTATCAAACTGCATCTTGTCTGTTTATGGGTATTGTTTATACTTGTGATGATGTTTTTTGTCATTGTCATTGTCAATATTGCGGCAACACAAATTTTCAAATATTTGCTTGCCCACCAGATATTACATCCGGGATTTTTAATGGTTGGACTACGCATTACCAAATGGTTGTTGATTGTCTTTTTGGTATTTCTATCTATTTCAACCATCTATTATTTCGCTCCTGCAAAAAAACGAGAATTCCGATTCTTTTCGGCAGGTTCATCGTTGGCAACTTTGCTTATTGTGATTTCAAGTGCAGGTTTTAACTTTTATATTTCCAACTTTTCCAACTACAATGCCGTTTATGGGTCAATAGGCACTTTGATTATTTTCTTGGTTGGCATACAACTTATTTCCATGATTATCATTATCGGCTTTGAGCTGAATGCCTCCATTCACCACGCACGCATACGAATAGACAATATCAACAAAAAAGCCGCTTTTACTCCAATTGAAAAAAACAACAATTAATTAATATGCTCAAAAAGCAACTGAACATCACATACGAAGAATACAATTCTGACAATGAACTACCTCTGCAACTGCAAAATTTGGTGCAGCAAGCCCGAAAAATATCAGAGCAGGCCTACGCTCCCTATTCCCGATTCAGGGTTGGAGCAGCAGTATTATTATCTGACAACACAGTTGTTTTAGGCAACAACCAAGAAAATGCCTCATATCCCGAAGGACTTTGTGCCGAACGGGTTGCCGTTTTCGCTGCCATGGCCAATCACGCAGAAACAAATATAAAAGCAATTGCCATTTGCAGCAATCCTATGGATTTTGAAACAAATGTACCTCTATCACCATGCGGAGCATGCCGGCAAGTATTAGCCGAATATGAACACAAAAGCAATCAACATATTACTATTCTATTATGCTCACTCAAAGGACATATTATTCTTATTAATAGTGTCAAAGATATGCTGCCTTTTCATTTTTCTGCCGAAAATTTATCAGAATAAATCCACTTTATGCTTTTGGTAACAAAAAAAATGATACCTTTGTCTTTTAGAATATCATATTTACAGTTTATGAAAAAATTTGTCATAAGTATATTACTGATTTCAATATCGTTTTGCTTGTTTGCCCAAGAAAACACAGTAATTGAAAACCCCAAAAAACAAAAACAAAAAAAGATAAGCAACGTAAGTGAAAAACCTGTATTGTTTAAAGACAGAGTTGTGCTGGACTTTATGACAAGCATTTGGACAGGTTTAGGCAAGTATGAAGGGGTTAAACCCAAAGCCATCAATTTTGGTTTTAACGGAGAAATTATATTCGATTTGCCCGTAAAACGCAAAAGTCCCATCAGTTTTGGACTTGGTGTTGGAGTAAGTGCCTACAGTTTATATTCCAATGGCGTTTTTGGCATTGACAACGATACCAAGACCACTTTAACACCCATGCCCGATATTGTTTCCAAATACAGAAAAAACAAATTGTCTTACACCAATTTGCACATCCCGATAGAAATCAGATACAGACACAAATGCGGATTTAAAATTTCTGCAGGCGTGAGAGTGGGGGTTACTGTCGATTTGCACACCAAATATTTTGGTCCTGACAGAAAAACAGGTACAGGCAAAGAACTGATAAAAGATTATGATATTCGCAATAGAACAAAAATCCCAGTAGAAGTTGTTTTCCGCACAGGCTGGAAATTTATTGGAGTAAGTGCAAGTTACATGATTACCAAAATGTTTGAATCGGGTAACGGCCCTGCCATTTGTCCAGTTTCAGTAGGTATTTCCATTTGTCCTTACTAATAAAAACAGAAAAGCGACATTATAAAGATGCCGCTTTTTTTATTCTCTCCAATGCTTCTTGTACAATCTTGCGGGGACATGCAATATTCATACGCATAAACCCTGTTCCGTCTATGCCATAATCGGTTCCATTGACGAAACCTACTTTTGCCTTGTCGGTCAAAAAACGCATTAAATCTGTTTGCGACATTGCCCATTGTCTAAAATCCAACCAAATCAAAAAAGAGGCTTCGGGCTTTATCATTTTAACAGAAGGTAAATTCTCTCGCAAATATTGTTCCACAAAATTGATATTGTCCTGCAAATAAACCAAAAGTTGTTCCAGCCATGGCTCCCCGTAACGGAATGCGGCTTCCGCTCCGACAAAGGCAAAAATATTGCCCAACGACAATTCATTGGCATCCAAGTAGGCAAAATATTGTTTTCTTATATTTTCATTTTCCACATAACAAACCGATGAAGCCAAACCCGGCATGTTGAAAGTCTTGCTTGGAGCAAAAAACGTAATGGAATTGTCCGCTGCCTGCGGCGAAACAGTTGAAAATGAAATATGCTCAAAACCGGGCAAAGTAAGGTCTGCATGTATTTCATCGGAAATGACCAAAACATGATGTTTAAAACATATTTCCGCAACTTGCCGCAATTCTTCCTTAGTCCAAACTCTTCCGCCCGGATTGTGCGGATTGACCAATATCATCATTTTACACTCCTTTGCTTTGGCTTCCAAATCCTGAAAATCAAACTCCAAATGTCCGTTTTTTAACAGCAAAGTACTATTGACAACTATTCTGCCTGTATTTTTAGGAACATTCAAAAATGGCGGATAAATAGGAGTTGCCAACAATATTTTATCATCAGGCTGAGTAAATGCTTGTATAACAAAAGCAATACCCTGTACTATACCGGGAATAAAGTGCATATTTTCCCATGTTGTTTTTATACGATAACGCCGTTCAAACCACGACAAAACCGCATCTTTATATGTTTTAGGGGCACATGTATAACCCAAAATCCCGTGTGAGCAACGCTCCTTGATGGCATTGAGAATAAAATCAGGCGTTTTAAAATCCATATCGGCTATCCACATTGGCAAAATATCTGTTCTGCCAAAAACCGCTCTAAGTAGTTCGTACTTGACACAACTTGACTGTGTCCTGTCTATTTCTTCATCAAAATTATAATACATAAAAATTGTTTTTATGTTGCAAAGTTATATTATTCTTTTGTTTTTTGCAAGTAAAAAAGACAATAAAAAAAAGGATAGCCCTTGGACTATCCTTTCTTGTTTTTTCAAATACAATAATTATTTATAATGGATATAACGAACCATTGGGTCAGAAGTGTGCCCATTATAAGTATGTATTTGTGTCTCTTTAGTTGGATATTGTCCGTCATATTCGTACGCTATAGTTGTTGTATAAGAATAAGAACCCATAGTAGTCTTAACTTCTGTAACATTATTGGCACTATACATCAGTACTTCTGTACCTGATGTTGGATAGTCTAATGCTGAGTTAAACAATAGTCTGCGGAAAGGATTTATTTTCTTATCGTAAGACATTGTCATTACATAATTTTCAGATATACCAGGGAAAGAAATGGTCATTTGGGAAATATTCTTTCCGTTCCACTCAATTGCTATTTTTACACCACTACTACTGCCACTGATTCTTGCTTTTTGGGTATTGGATACACATTCTGCCAATTCTGACACTAATGTTTCATCGGCTTTGAGACAAGCAAATACATTGTTGTCAAGTACCATTGCCAATGGTTCCAATACTTCAGCGGGTGCTATTGAACGGATTCCGCCATAACCACCGGAATAATTTATTTCTGACAATTTGTTTTTGTCATAAACAAAACTTATTTCCAAACCGTCATCGTTTAATATTTTGTCCAATTTATTTCCAGCATACGCATAAACCCAACTGCCATGAAAACATGTCGGTTCATCACAAGTTTCCATCACCCTTGCCAATCTGTTTTTGTCATAGGTGAACTGATAACGAGAGTCTAAATAATAATCTCCATCATCTTCGTCATAATAATACGCTTCTTGCTCTTTTAACAAATTACCGTCCCAAAGCCAATTTTCGGTAAGCACTGTTTTCTTCTTTCCTGTCGGAACATACTCGTCCTCATCTCCATCATATACCACTTCATCAACCTCTTGGTAAATTTTATCGATTTTTTTACCGGGAGTGTAAATACCGTCTTTTTTACATGATGTAAAAGGCAACATCAATGCACCACTAATTAATACTAATAATAACTTTTTCATTTTCTATTTGTTTTATGTTAATATGTAAATTAATTATTACAAAGGTATCATATTTTTTCAATCCAACAACTATATATATATA
>JAFZUH010000258.1 GCA_017618435.1 Bacteroidales bacterium
GAACAATATTGCATTGACAACAATCCTAAAAACGGTGAAAACGGTTTTTTGAGATGTATCTCTACAAGCGTATCGTTTATGGCTAAAAAAGCAGGTTTTCCTTTAATAGAATCAACCATACTAAATAACCATGCTCCGGGAGAAGCCACTTTGGGGTCTAAAATTCGATTGAAACTGTAAACAACATCTTTCGCTGTCATTTTTCGCTTTTGCGGGAAACGGAAAAAATCTGTTTCATGAAAAAACACATCGTTCCTAAGGTAAAAGCGATAAACTTTACCATCTGCAGAAATGTCCCAATTGGTTGCCAAACAAGGTTGTATCTGCAATTGGCTGTCTAATTGCACAAGACTGTTAAACAACTGATTGCATGCCCAAATATTGGCTTGGTCTTTAGCAAAAGCAGGATCTAAAGAGGTAATGCCCGCAGATTCATTGTAACGGAAAACCTGTCTGTTGTGTGTATCTTGTTTCCCCTTACACGAAAGCAATAGAATAGTCAACAAAAACCAATATGACAATCGAATTGCTCCCGCCCGCATACTTATCTTCTTTTACGTTTTGTCGGCACCTCTTCTTCAAAATCAGTAGTAGCCTCTATGTATTTATAATCTTTGATTTTGAAAATATTCACAAACGTATTTTCCAATGTATTAACATTATGCGGAGCAAATTCATATTTAGTGGAAAGCAAAGCATTGTTAGGTGTTTCACATGTATCAAATGCTGTACCTTTTTCGCATAAACTACTTAAAAAATAGTATGTTATATCATAACCCTGAAAAGCAAAATGCTTCAATGTCGGTTCGATTTGATATTTTTCACGAAATCTTTGCAAAAAACCAATCACATTTTCACGGCTGTAATCTACAAAATAGGGACTGACATAATGTGTTTTTAAGCCCATCAAATATTCTGTTTCAATATTATCAAAATTCAGCCAAGATTCCGGAGCCACCAAAGTAACATTTGTATAATTGCTGGCATGAAAACTTTGAACAAAACTGGTTACCGTTATTTCTCCACTAAAAAATGTAAGAACATAGTTTTCGCAAGCGGGATTGACAGCCGATTTTACGCCTGCTATGCCTGCAGATTGCATATCAATTTCTTTCATTGATATATTTGTTTCAGCCAATGTTGTTTGCAAGGCAGCGGTATAATCTTTTATCATACTTTGTTCCTTGGGAGTTTGATTATTAACAACAATAATATTTGCAGTCGGAGTTCTGCTATTGATATATTGGGCTAATTTTACACCTTGATTAAAATAAGAAGGAGTGGCTTTGTAGACCAGAGAACCACAATCATCAAAAGTTATAGAAAACGGATTGACCAAACAAATACCGTGATTTTTTGCATATTGACACATCTCCATAAATTCTTTTCCAAAAAACGGACCTATAATCAAATCGGCATTTTGAAGTTCGCCACTATTAATCAGTTCCGTCATTCTTTCAGAAGAAATCTCGTTTACATCTTCTATTTTCAACTGAATACGGATATTCGGATATTGTTTTTCAACATCTTCTACGGCTAACAATAGGGCTTCATAAAATTGAATAAACGAAAATTGTTTTATCCGCTTATAATCATCTAAAGATTTCAGATTGGCTACATCAAAATCGGTACCCTTTGACAAATAAAGGGGAATAAACATATAAACCTGATAAAAATCTTTCTTTTGTCCTATTTTTGCATTGGTTATGATATTGGCATTTTGTTGGTCTTCTTTGGCAATTGTTTCTATCATCTCTTGCGGAGATTCATTTGGCTGTACTGCCCCTTGTACATCGGGAATGCGAATTTGTTGACCAATAGAAATCTGTTCTGTCAAATCGGGATTCAAGGTTTTGATTACCTCAAGTCTGACACCATATTTTTTTGCAATACCAAACAATGTTTCACCCTGTTGCACAATATGAATGCGAGGTTGATTGTTTTCAACAACAACAGTAGTTTGGTTTTTGTTTTTGTCCTTATCTTTTTTATTTCCACCGATAGAACTTGTAATAATGCTATTGTCATTAGGTAAAATAGGCACATTGATGACTTGACCGCTTCGCAAAGTTTGTTTATCTGTCACAGCAGGATTCAGCAAAGAAAGCTCATCTTCAGATATTTGTCTTGTTTTGGCAATCAAAGCCCAAGTATCGCCTTGTTTGATGGAATAGGCTTCTATTTCTTTGTTTGACAACGGAATATAAACAATTTCATCAATAGCCAAACCTTTTGCCGTCTGTGCATTATAAGCAATAATCGTATCTACATGCACTCCATACAAAATAGACAACCTATACAAAGTTTGTCCCTTAACAACTTTATGAGCATAAAACAAATGCTTATTGACAATTGAAGTTTCTGTTGTTTTGGTTGTTTGAGCCAAAACACTTGATATACATATTACTAATAATAATGCAACAATATTTTTACGCATGACCATTACAAATATTTATTCCCATTCAATAGTAGCAGGCGGTTTGGAACTAATATCATAAACAACTCTGTTCACTCCTCTTACTTTGTTGATAATTTCATTGGACACCTTTGCCAACAATTCATACGGCAAATGCACCCAATCGGCAGTCATACCATCTGTTGAGGTAACAGCCCGCAAAGCCACACAATTTTCATAAGTGCGTTCATCACCCATAACACCTACCGATTTTACAGGCAATAGCACGGCTCCGGCTTGCCATGTTTTATCATACCAACCCGATTCTTGCAGGTTGTCAATGAAAATAGCATCAACTTCTTGCAAAATACGCACTTTTTCTTCTGTTATATCTCCCAGTATTCTTATTCCCAAACCGGGACCGGGAAACGGATGACGTTTAAGCAACATATCCGGAATATGCAAACTGCGACCTATTTGACGCACTTCGTCTTTAAAAAGCAAACGTAAAGGTTCTACTACCTTTAATTTCATATAATCGGGCAAACCTCCAACATTATGATGTGATTTTATGGTAGCAGATGGCCCTTTTACCGATTGTGATTCAATAACATCAGGATAAATTGTACCCTGTGCCAACCATTTTACATCGCTTATTTTTTTTGCTTCTTGGTCAAAAACATCTATAAAAGTTCCCCCGATAATTTTTCTTTTCCGTTCAGGGTCGGTAACACCTTGCAGTTTTTGATAAAACAATTGCGAAGCATCTACGCCAATAACATTCAAACCTGTTTGTTTATAATTGTTCAAGACAGATTCAAACTCATTTTTTCTCAACAATCCATTATTGACAAAAATACCTGTCATGTTTTTTCCTATAGCCTTATGCAACAAATAAGCGGCCACAGAAGAATCAACACCACCGGAAATACCGAGAATAACCTTATCGTTTCCCAATTGTTCTTGCAAAGCCTTAACGCTTGATTCAATAAAAGAATCAGGAGTCCAACTTTGTCGGCAAGCACAAATACCGACAACAAAATTTTTCAACAAAACAATACCTTGTTCACTATGATGTACTTCCGGATGAAATTGAATACCAAAAGTCTGTTCTCCTTTTATTTGAAAACCGGCATATTTCACATCTGCCGTTCCGCAAATAGCCTCAAAACTATCGGGAATATTGGTAATGCTATCCCCATGCGACATCCACACCTGCGTATTCAATTGCAAACCTTGCATTAAAGGATTTTGAGCATTGATATGTACCAATTTGGCTCGCCCATATTCTCTTGACGGAGACGATTGCACTTTTCCTCCCTCATGATAAGCCAAATACTGGGCACCATAGCAAACCCCCAAAACAGGCACTTTGCCTCTATATAAATTCAAATCAGGTTGAGGAGCCTCGGGATTATAAACCGAATACGGACTGCCAGACAATATTACACCCTTAACATTTTTCGGCAATTCTTTGATTGCATTAAAGGGGTGTATCTCACAATATACATTCAATTCACGAATACGTCTTGCTATCAATTGTGTATATTGAGAACCAAAATCAAGTATTAAAATCATTTCTTCCATAAATACAAAAGTACAACTTTTTTTATTGCATTTGTACATATTTTTTATTTTATTTGTTTTCAACAAGAAAAACTACAAAAATATTACCGTGTTTATTGAAAAAAATAATTTTCCTGATATTTTTTTCCTGAAAATTTTATAAATTTTCAACTTGAACTTTTAAACTCCTTTCTCAAGTTCATTATACAAGGACAACCCTTTCACCGTCAGCAGGTACTTCTGGCGAGGATGGCGGGGAGATTGGGGATAAAGCATACGAATATAACCCTCTGCTATTGCAGGTGATAGATAAAGGTTTATAAAGTTATCCCTACCTTTAAGATTTAAATTAGCCATCATTTCTTTTACAGACAACTGTTTGTTTCCAACAATTTTAATAATCTCAACGATATTAGAATTATCTGTGGAAAACTTGTCCTGCACTTGTCTTATACTTGTCCTGTACTTATCCCGTGTCTGTTCACTTTCTGGCATTTTCCACTCTTCTGGTGGATTAATTATCATGTGACGGTTCTTCAATATGTTGTTCTCGCCAAGTAGCAGATTTCGAAAAAAACGTACGAGAAATATAGGTTCATAAGCTATCCCTTTTGCAAGATTACGATAGTTTGCCCGTACCAAGGCGTTACGGAAATACCAAGAATGCAGTTCAAACATTTCATTATTAACATCAAATCCTTGAGACCTCAAGTATTTGATAGTAAAGACAGCCGTTGCTCGGGTGTTGCCTTCCTGAAACGGATGAATCTGCCATAAACCTGCAACAAACTTGGCAAGATGTTCCACCATTCTATCTTTATCCAAATCAGTATAATCAAACTGACGTTCCTGATTTAAATCATATTCTATTGCCATGTGCAAGTCTTGCCACCGCCCGTAAAGCACGGAATCTCCCCGTAACACCCACTCCTTCTTTGAAATGTCATATTCTCGAAATTGTCCGGCATGCTTGAACACTCCCTCAAAAATGGCCCTATGGATGGCCGCCAATCCAGCTACGCTATAGGTAAAGGCATCTGTTTGAAGCATCTTCGAAATGTTGCTGGAAACAATGTCGGCTTCTTCTTTGTCGCCATCATCCTTGTCGTGAATGGTTTTGGTAATATAGTATTGTTTTACCCTCTCACGAGCCTCATCAATAGAGATTTCTCCTTCGATGTTGCGGCGTGCTGTTTCTTGCAAGTACTCCGATGTATTCAGTCCATCTACGGCCTGTAAGCCGATAGCCACGCGCCATGCCTCGGCTCGCTCCTGTTGTGCAGGCTCCCCTTGGCGTATGTATTCATCGAAATCTATATATTTGTCGGTCATAATTCTAATTATTTATGATACCATTCTCGTTATAACAATACCCTATGGTTTCAACAAGCAAAGTTATAAAAAATATTTCCATATTTATTGAAAAAAATAATTTTCCTGATATTTTTTCCCTGAAAATTTTATAAATTTTCAACTTGAACTTTTAAACTACCTCATTATCCTTTCCAATTTGTTTTTCCATTTCTCCCAATGTGGCATCTCCTTAGTTAGCAATGCATAAAATTCTTTGGTGTGGTTGCGGTGTACCAAATGACAAAGTTCGTGGGTGATGACATATTCTATGCACCCTCTTGGTACGCAAATAAGCCTTGGATTTAGATAGATAGTGCAATTTGCTGTGCAATAGCCCCAGCGTTTTTCCATCTTTCTAATTTTTAGACTATTGGGTGTAACACCGTATGTTGAAAACTTTTCGATTATGGGTTTTGCGTATTCTGCAAATTTTATTTCAGCCCTGCTGCGATACCATTTTTGCATAATAGTTTCTACAGCATTTTTGCTTTTACATTCAATTTCAATGATATTGTTCTGATAATGTACAGCATTTTTGTCGGAACATTTTATCCGTAACATATATTGTCGGCCAAGATATAAATGAGATTCACCGCTGACATATCTGCGTTCAGCCGTTGGGATGCCAAACGATTCAAAATAGCGTTGTTGCTTGAGAATCCATGCCGCTTTTTTATGGATTTTCTCTCTTATTTTCTCTATTATGGCGTCGCATGGTGCCTTTAATATTACTGTTCCATCTGGGTGCACTTGTATGCCGAGTGTTTTACGCTGTACGTATTCAATGCTGTATTCAATGACAGTAGTGCCGTATGCTATGCAGTCGGTGGTTACTTTATCCATATCTTTGCCACATCTACGCAACCATCAATAATAACATCCATATCGTCAAAAGAGAAGACAAGGTCGTATTTCCTTTTGATGTTGTCTATAAGTTCGTCTTCCAATTCGATTTTCATTCTGCCGATAGTGTCGCCTTTTGTTTGCCAGTCAACCAATACTGAGCCTTCAACTATGACTGTTTTTTGAATGATACTATTGAAGGCTTTTGCTGTGTCTAGAGCCATGTCTCTGACTGGCATTTCGGGGAAAAGTCGTTTGTAGGTTTCCAATGCAATGCCGAAATATGCTTTTGCTGTGTTGTTATGCTCTAGTTCGGCTGGCAGTTCGCTGTCGGTATGGTTGAGGACATCCTCTTTGTACTGCATCATCTTTTCAAGGTATTCGTTATCGCTTATGCGTCCCTGCTCGTACGCTTCGATTGTCTCCTTAATGAGTTGAGAGAATTTTTTGTAGAAAGCAGGGTCGGAATCCATATTCTCGGTGATGTACTTTGATGTTCGGGTGGCTATGGTGTCGGCCTTTGCTGCAGTTCCTATGACATTGTCCACTTCTTTCTGAAAATCTTCTTTGTCGAAGATGTTTACCAGATTAGTTATGACTTTTACCGCATCGCTTTCAACATGATGATTGATTAGTTTTTCAATCCTTGCTTCGTATTTTTTGTAGTCTATTGTGTCGGAATAGCGCAGCTGCACAGCGTTTCGCAGTTTGCAGAACATGTTAAGGTCGTCCTTGTAAAGCCTAATAGTTTTTTCATCGGTATTTTTATGAAACACCATTGTGGAAAGTGCTAACTGAAGAGTGGACGAAAAAGCGGAAAGCCTGTCGTAGAATTCGTGTCTTCGGTCTTCCATTCGTAACGACTGTGCGTAAGCCTCCAAGTCGCGTTTGTTAGGAATTACTTTGAACATCTCCCAAAGGTCTGAATGTCGTTGTGGAAGTTCGGCAATCTTGTCGCTTACAGGTGCAAGTGTGTCGGTAAATACTTTTGCTTCGTCCTCGTCGTAATCTGAGTATAAGTCAAGAGCATTGCTTAAATTTTGCAGAACGCCATAGTAGTCGATAATATATCCATAGTCTTTGCCTTCATAAGTGCGGTTTACACGGGCAACGGCTTGGAGCAATGTGTGTCCTGCAAGGTGTCGATCTAGATACATTACTGAAACTTTGGGTTCGTCGAATCCTGTTAGAAGTTTATCTACCACAATCATAATCTCAGGATTTTCCTGTTTTTTGAATCTTGAAATAAGGTTTTCCTGATATTTTTGCGGTGTTCCGTGTTCGTCCATCATTCTTTTCCAGAATTCCTTGACTTCATTGGCAGTTTCTCCGTATGCCATTTCCTCGCCTTCGCGGTCATCGGGTGCGGTGATAAGCACATCTGAGCTAACTTTGCCTATTTCATCAAGATATTTTTTGTACAGAATTGCGACCTTCTTTTTGGGCGTTACAAGCATAGCCTTGAAACCTGTGCCTTTCCAGTTGTCTGTATAGTGCTTTGATATGTCGATGGCTATGGAATATATCCTTTGTTCGGTCTGGTTTATAATGTCGGTACGCGAAAACTTTTTCTTCAAGTCAACTGATTGATATTCTGTCAAATCATTACAAACTTGGTCGAAGAAACCATCGATGGGGCCTTCACTTACCGATTGTGGCACAATGCGTCCTTCGTAGAGCAATGGTACAACAGCCTTGTCTTCTACAGCCTGCTTGACGGTGTAAACAGGCTTTATGATTCCACCGAAAGTGCGAGCGGTATTCTTTTCCTTTTTCATCAGTGGTGTTCCTGTAAAGGCGATTTTGCAGTCATTGGGGATCACACGGTTCATTTGTATTGCAAGTTCCTTGTATTGTGATCGGTGTGCCTCGTCAATCAGGATGAAA
>JAFZUH010000259.1 GCA_017618435.1 Bacteroidales bacterium
GCCTCTTCTGCAATACGTGGTTTGGAATTCGGCGTGTCTTACGATGTAAACATAACTTCAAAAATCGGACGAGAAGGACGTTCCTTCGGTGGATTTGAATTTATGTTAAAATATTGTTTCAATATTGTAAGAACCCCAACAACATACGGATATAAAAACACTAAATT
The DNA here is from genome assembly GCA_017618435.1 of Bacteroidales bacterium. Lineage (GTDB taxonomy): Bacteria > Bacteroidota > Bacteroidia > Bacteroidales > WCHB1-69 > UBA1205. Next base: position 168 of record JAFZUH010000259.1, read on the forward strand.
ATTGGGTAACAAACCTATTGAATATAGATAGAAAAAAAATAAAATATTAAATGTAACAAAAATAATAATACTTACGTATAAGACCGAAAAGGCTTAACGCAAGATTATAAAATAAAGTAGAAATAATAAATAATTCATATTATGAAACGAGTGTTTTTTGTAGCAGTTATGATTGTCTCACTTATGACAATGGTGTCATGTAGCAGTGATAAGGGACAATTGGTAGGAGCGAAAGATCGTGGTGTTATCAGTGATGAAATGCCATACGGTATGGTGTTTGTTAAACAAGGCCACATGTTAATGGGTGTCGGTGATCAAGATGCCGCTTATACCTATACCTATTCCGCTAAAAATGTTACTGTTAGTTCATTCTACATGGACGAAACCGAAATCACCAACAACGAATACAGACAATTTGTTGAATGGGTTAGAGACTCTATTGCCCATGTGTTGTTAGGTGAAGCCGAAGTAGAAGACGAAAATGAACATTTCCTTAAATATGGAAAAGGACATGAAGAAGAAGGCGAACCTGTTGAACCTCGTCTTATTAATTGGAAAACCAAAATTGATTGGGATTCTCAAAATGAAGAATATAAGGCGGCTTTATCTCCTATTTACAGCAGTCCTGCTTCCGGCAACGAACGCTACTATCACTATCAAATGGTAGATTTGAATGCCAAAGTGTTGGTATTTGAATATTGGTGGTTAGACAGACGTAATTACAGAGATAGCGAAGACCCCGATGTTATAGGTGCTGCTTTCAAAGATTTTGACAACATTGATCCACAAACGGAAGACCAAGGTATGTTCCAAAATCGTCCAATCGCCTATTCTCAAGGTTCAAAACCTTTCAGAAGACATGAACGTATAAATATTTATCCTGACACATTGTGTTGGATACATGATTATGCTTATTCGTACAATGAACCCATGACTGAAAGTTATTTTTGGCATCCAAGTTATGACAACTATCCTGTTGTAGGTGTAAGTTGGAGACAAGCACAAGCATTTTGTGCATGGAGAACTCATATTAGAAATTCTTATTTGATTTCTTCAGGTCAATGGGCATACGAACAAAAATTCAGATTACCCAACGAAATTGAATGGGAATACGCAGCCCGTGGTGATGCTGATTTGAATGCTTACACTTGGGGTGGACCATATATTCAAAACTCTCAAGGTTGTTTCTTAGCAAACTTCAAACCTCAAAGAGGAAATTATTCTGCCGATGGTGGTGTTTATCCTATTATTGTAGCCCACTATCACCCCAACGATTGGGGCTTGTACGATATGGCAGGCAATGTAGCAGAATGGTGTGAAGATGCTTTCAGTGAATCTGCTTACAACTTTGCTCACGATTTGAACATGCAATACAACTATTACGCGAAAAAAAGCGACAATGAAGCCCTTAAACGTAAAGTTGTACGTGGCGGTTCTTGGAAAGACATCAGTTATTATCTACACAATGAAACTCGTTCATACGAATACCAAGATACCGGTAAATGTTATATCGGGTTCCGTTGCGTACAATCTTATCTCGGAAGAGAAAGAGGAGACAACTTAAAAACAGCGTCAAACGTTTATTAAAATTTTAAATAAAGAAGAAGTAAATTAATTATATCATAAACAAAATAAATTTAAAGTAATATTATGGGACTTAATGAGTTAGTAAGAAGTAAAGGTTACAAAAATTTCATGGCGAAATTGTATGGTATTGGTGCATCTGTCGTAATTTTGGGTGCTATGTTTAAAATTATGCACTGGCCAGGTGCCAACCCTATGATTGTATTAGGTATGAGTACAGAAGCAATCATCTTCCTTTTTTCTGCTTTCGAACCGCAACACGTTGAATTCAATTGGGCATTAGTTTACCCTGAATTGGCAATGGGCGAAGAAGAAGAAAACAAACCGGAAAAGAAAGAAAAGAAAAAAGTGCCTCAAGGTACTCCTACTCAACAATTAGACAGAGCGTTGGAAGAAGCAAAAATTGGACCTGAACTAATGGAAAGTTTAGCTACAGGTATGCGTAATTTGAGCGAAAACGCAAAACAATTGTCTGGTATGTCTGATGCTGCAACCGCTACTGATAGTTACGTTACTAACTTATCAAAAGCCGCAGAATCAGTTAGAAATCTTAGTGCTGCTTATGAAAAAACAAGCGAATCGTTAGGAGCAAACAACGATACTGCTTCCGAATATTTTGTTCAAGTGGAAAAAGCAACAAACGCTGTTAAAAATTTGGCTAATGTATATGAAGATACCATTAAATCAATGAGTACCGAATCAGGTTATGTCGAAGGCGTACAACGTTTGTCTAAAAATTTATCTGCTATAAATGCAGCATACGAATTGCAACTTCAAAGTACAAACGAAACATTAACTGCTTCCAAATCATTAGACGAACAAATGAAAGCAGCAGCAGAAAATCTGTCTCAATCGGCACAATA
>JAFZUH010000260.1 GCA_017618435.1 Bacteroidales bacterium
GAGGCCTCCGCCATAACCTGATGCATTGTTATATGAAACGGTTGCTCCCTTTGTAAAGGTTACCGTACCGGCATTGACATATATACCGGCTCCGTTGACGGCTGTGTTCTTGTTGTCAGCACTGCCGCCTATGGTACTTGCTGTGGTATTAAATGTAAGTCCGCCGCCATTGAGATAAACGGCTCCGCCATTGCTTGTAGCCGTATCTTTGGCAAAGGTGGCATTGACCAATGTAGTTGTTCCTGCATTGACATAAATGCCGCCGCCATTGCCTGCCTTGTTGTTAGACAGCGTAAAACCGGAAGCGGGACTTATCGTTTTTGCCGTATAAATACCTCCACCGTTGCCTGTAGCGACATTGTATCCTACCGTTGGATTTTGGGTAAAGGTGATAGTACCTGCCCCAGAACCCAAATAAATACCTCCACCATCGCCTGTAGCTTTATTGTACGAAACAGTCGGTGCTACGGTAAAGGTTACCGCTCCTCCATTAACATACAAACCGCCTCCATTAAGTGCTCTGTTGTCATTGCCCGAACCGCCGATAGTGCTGGCTGCCGTTGCAAAAGTCAGACCGCCTCCTGTTACATAAACACCGCCACCATTGCCTGTGGCTGTATTTTGTTTTATGGTTGTGCCATTCAATGTGGTGGTGCCTGTCTTGACATACAAACCGCCGCCATTGCTTGTGGCTGTATTGCCCGTTAGGGTTAGTTTTCCATTGGGAATGCTTATTGTTCCGTCTGTATACAAACCGCCGCCATACCCTGCCGTATTGTTTTGAAGGGTTAAAGCACCGGTAAAGCCCAAAGTGCCGGCATAATAATACATACCGCCGCCATTACCTGAGGCTGTATTATTTGAAATTGTCTGTGCCACTTTGAAATTAACCGTACCACCATAAACATGAAGACCTGCTCCATCGTAGGCTTCGTTGTATTTGATGTCAGGAGCCACATCAAAATTGACAGTACCTCCTGCCACATACAGACCGCCACCTTCATAGGCTTCGTTTTTATCTGAAGATGATGCTCCCCCAATCGTACTTTTGGTGGTGGAAAAATTAAGCGTACCGCCACCTATATAAATACCGCCACCTGAATAAACATTCGATGAAGTTTTGATGGTCGTATTTACAACTCCGACCGTGCCGTCATTCACACAAAGACCGCCACCAGAATACGTTCCATGTGAACCGCTTATGGTACACCCTGTAAGAGTTGCAGTGCCTCCTTCTACATAGACACCGGCACCTGAACCGCTGCCATAATCTCCCGTATGGGTTTCGTAATTACCCGCAAGTGTAGTTCCGTTTAAGGTCAATGTGGCATCTGATGTTTTATAAATGCCACCGCCTGCACCTCCATTGGTGATATAATTGTTATTGATATTTACAGCATTTATAGTAAGTGTACCTGCATTGTGATAGATACCTCCTCCATTGGCAGCCTTGTTGTTGTTGACGGCTATCTTTCCATCAGCGATAGACAATGTTGTATTTCTATTCCAATAAATACCGCCGCCATTGCCTGTGGCCTCATTGTATGCAACAGTCGGGGCTGCAGTCAAGGTCAAAGTACCTTTATTATAATAGATACCGCCGCCATCTCCTGAAGCAACATTGTACGAAACGGTCGGGGCAACAGCACATGTTACCGTACCACCCTGAATATACAAACCTGCACCGTCAACAGATCTGTTGGCATTGCCCGAATTACCTATGGTACTTGCCGTAGTGGCAAAGGTAAGAGTACCGTCATACACATAAATTCCACCGCCCTTGTCTGAACTTTCATTGGCGGTTACCGTAGTACCCGCAAGCGACAGCGAACCGCCTCTCAGATAGATACCGCCGCCATAGATAACGGAACCGGTATTGGCAGTTATGGTCGCCGCTCCAAGGGAAAGTGAGCCTGTTTTGGTATAAATACCGCCACCCCGTTGGGCAATATTCTCCTTTATAACGGCTGTATTTGTTATAGACGTTGTTCCTTCGTTCAAAATACCGCCACCACCTGACGTGGAGGAAGTGCTCGTAGCCGTATTGTTGCGTACCATACCCAAATTGGAAATGGTATCTGCTCCCGTGGCAAAGATACCGCCGCCATTGGCTGCCGTATTTTTATAAACAGTCATACGCGGATAGGTATTGCTGATACTGGCATCTGATATATATACACCGCCGCCGTTACCTGTAATGGTATGGTCATGTATTTTCAATGAGTCTGTTGACGTAGTACATTTAACCACAAGTTTGCCGCCTGTAAGGGCCAAACCGCCACCATTAACCGCACTATTGTTGGCAACATCAACTGTTTTGGCAACATTTACCGTACCGGCGTTTATGGCGATGCCGCCACCAAGGGTTGTCGCTTCATTATAGGTTACATTCGATACAGCGTTAAAATTCACGGTTCCTCCATCCACATAAATGCCGGCACCGTTTGCCGCTGTATTTTTGGCTGATGAAGAAGCACCGCCAATGGTATTGGTACCTGCACTAAATGTTACTGTTCCTGTAGTCCCTTTTTCTTCATTCTTGTAAAGATATATACCGCCACCATTGCCTCCGGTAGCCGTATTGTTCTTAATATCCGAACCTCCATCTATATTTATGGTTGAACCTTCGGTAAAAATACCGCCCCCACGGGTAGCCGCCGTATTGTTATTGACGGTGAGCAAACCTTTACAATAAACGGTTCCGCTCTCATTGTGCCAACCGCCGCCCGTGGTATCGGCCACATTATTGCTGAATGTAGTCGGACCATAGAAATAGACAGTATATGTATGGTGATAAAAACCGCCGCCTCTGCCTGCTGTATTATTGTCAATAATTATCGTTGTAGGAACATCCGATGTTCCGAAATTAGTAACTGTAGAAGTAGCACTTGTATAAATACCGCCACCATAAATGCTTGCATGGTTGTTTGATATGGTGATAGTTTTATTGGCACCCATGGTAACATCTCCATAACCATAAAAACCACCACCTTTAGCGGCAGAATTGCCCGATAGGGTCATATTGCCGTTGCAGGTCATCGGACCTGTTTTATACATACCGCCGCCAAGGGTATCCACCACATTGTCGGATACGACAAGATTTCCGTCACAAGTGAATGCATTTGCCCCTGTCCCACTCTTATAAATGCCACCGCCTCTGTCCACGGAAACATTGTTCGATACAGTCAAATTTCCATTGCATATAAACGATTTGTTGGTATAAAGACCGCCTCCAAGCGAATCACTTTGATTGTAACTGATTGTACTTGCACTTTGAAGAGTAAGCGTAGATGAATTAAAAATGCCCCCCCCTCGCTGACCGCATTGATTGTTACTGATTGTACTTACACCTTGAATGGTAACTGCAGACGAATTAAAAATACCTCCGCCATCAATAGTACATTGATTATAACTGATTGTACCTGCTCCTTGAATAGTAACTGCAGACGAATTATAAATGCCACCACCGCTACTACCTGACTTGTTTTTGCGTATATGGCACGTGCCTTCTATGGTCGTGGTTTTTTCATTGTAGATACCTCCGCCATTGTTTCCCGTATTGTTGGTATCTATAATGGCATTGCCTGTAACCGAAAATGTTTTAGTATTATAAATACCGCCACCTGTAGTTGCAGCCGTATCATTTGTAGCCGTAAGGTTGCCGTAAACCGTAAAAATACCGATATTGCTAATACCGCCACCATAGGAAGTACGTGCCGTATCGAAATTGACATATAAATTTTTAGGGGTTCCGTCCTTACCTACCGTAACAATACTGCCGGCATTGTCCACTTTGATTCCCCCACCACTTGTAGCGGTATTGTGGTTGATGCTTGCCCCACCTTCGAGAATGACTTGCGAACCTGATGTGGTTGTATAAATGCCGCCACCTGTAGATGCAGATGTATTATAAGAAATATCGGCACTGTCCTTGCAGGTAAAGACAGCGGCTGCCCCTGTGTTATATACACCGCCACCAGGGTTGGTTCTTGCCGTATTGTTTTTAATGGTGGTTACACCATTTATTGTCATAGCCACTCCGTTATTATAAATGCCACCGCCATAAGTACCGCTATTATTATTAACAGTAAGGGTACTACCATAATTTGCAGGTCCGTTATTATATATACCGCCGCCATAAGTACCATAATTATTATTAACAGTAGCATTATTACTGCAGTTTACCGTTCCGTTGTTATACATGCCGCCACCATAGCTGCCATGATTATTATTTACAGTAAGGGTTCCATTGCTGAAATTTGCCGTTCCGTTGTTATATATACCGCCGCCGTTGTTGCCACCATAATTATTCACGACTTCCATATTACCTTTGTAGTTGGTCGTATTTGCCAAATTGTATATACCTGCCCCAACATTTCTTGCACCATTGTCGTCAATAGAACAGGTGCCTTTACAATCAATGGTACCGCCGCTATTGTGAATACCGCCACCATAACTTGTTACGGTGTCGTCTTTGACAGTAATATCTCCCCAACAGGTTATTGTCGCATCATTACTTATCTGGATACCGCCGCCTGTGGTTGCCTTATTGTTCATAACGACCAAGTTTTTAGCATTGCCAGACGCTCCTACAGTAATGGTACCCAATGTATCATAAATACCGCCGCCTCTACCATAATATCTATAAGAGGACGTAGTCGTAGTCGTTCTGGTATTATTGTTTGTTACCTCCAAATTGCCTCCCGTACAATTGATGGTGCCGCCGTAATTGAAAATGCCACCGCCATGACCGGAAGTCGTATTGTGATGTATCTGCACGCTACTTCCCGTAAAATTGACAGTACCCAAATTGCAGATACCCGCACCGCCCAATTCAAGACGGGCAGCGGCAGTGGTTTTTGTAGTCGTGTTATTGTTTATTTCCACCGCACCGGCAAAAGTAAGAGGATTGGCCTCCACATATACACCGCCGCCCATTGTATCGGCCGTATTGTTTTTAATGGTTATCGCATTCGACAAAGTGGTTGCATCGCTGCTGTTGTTACCTTTATAATAAATACCGCCGCCTCTGTCAGAAGCCGTATTGCCCCAAATCATACCGATATTGCCCAATGTTTTGGCTCCGGAGGCACTTACCTCGCAATAGATACCGCCACCTTGGAAAGCCGTATTTTTGTTTATCACAATATTCGGTTTGCTGTTGTCGGTTATAGTTCCGTTGGCATAGAACAGACCGCCACCGCAACTGCCCTCGCCGTCTTTCTTTACTGTGGTATTGGCTGTCAGTCTCAGACCTGCAGCCGTATCGGTACCTGTTACCGTAAGCGTTCCACCTGTCAAAGCCATACCGCCACCATAGTTTGCCTGATTGTTGGATACGGTAGTAAGTACAGGCACACTCAATGTACCGCCTGCAACGGTAACACCGCCGCCGTTGCCGGAGGCTTCATTGTAAGTTATGTTCGGTGCAACGGTAAAATTTACCGTACCGCCTGCCACATACAAACCCGCTCCATTTAGAGCCGTATTCTTATTGGCTGAACTGCCGCCGATAGTACTTGCCGTAGTGGAGAAAGTCAATGTACCACCATTGACATAGACAGCACCGCCATTTGCGGAAGTGGTATTGGATGTTGCCGTTATGCCCTTAATTGTAGCGGTACCACTATGTATATATATGCCACCTCCACCCCATTGGTCTGTTGCAATGGAACTATTTCCTTGTACAATTGTTCCGTCCAATACAATTGATCCGTTCCTCATATAAACACCGCCGCCATAGAGAATTGAATTTGTATTATCGGCAATTGTTGCAGCACCAAGAGAAAGTGAACCTGTTTTGGTATAAATACCGCCGCCCCGTCTGGCCGTATTCGCTTTTATAACAGCATTACCTGTGATGTCCGTTGTACCAATATTCAAAATACCGCCGCCTCCTGAAGCACCTGCATCTATCGTAGCCGTATTGTTGCGTACCATTCCCAAATTGGTAATGGTATTTATTCCGGTATTCGCACAGATACCGCCACCGTTAGCAGCAGTATTGTTATAAACGGTCATTCTCGGATAGGTATTGTTGATGGTTGCCCCTGCTATATACAAACCGCCTCCGTTGGTGGTCGCTGTATTATTGTATATTTTCAAAGAGTCGGTTGTTGTTGTATTATTAACAGCAAGCGTACCACCTGTCATTGCCATACCCCCACCGTTGTCAGCGGAATTATTAGAAACATTTACAGGTTTGGTCGTATTGACCGCCCCTCCTGCGATACAAACGCCCCCTCCATTGCCGACAGTGGCTTCATTATAGGTAATATTTGTAGTAATATTGAAGTTTACCGTACCGCCACCGACATACAAACCGGCTCCGTTGGTTGCCGTATTCTTGTTGGCGGAACTGCCGCCTATGGTGCTTGCCGTAGTGGAGAATGTCAATGTTCCGCCATTGATATAAATAGCACCGCCGTTAGTTGCAGAGTCTAAAGTAAAGGTATTGTTCGTCAATGTTGTTGTGCCGGCATTGACATACAAGCCACCGCCGTTGCCGGCCGTATTGTGAGACAAGGTCATCGTTGACGGTAATGTTAAATTAGCAGCCGTAAATATACCGCCGCCATTGCCGGAAGCGACATTATATGATATGTTCGGAATAACGGTAAAGTTTACCGTACCACCGCCGACATACAGACCCGCTCCGTTGGCAGCCGTATTCTTATTGACAGCATTGCCGCCAATGGTACTTGCCGTAGTATTAAAGGTAAGTGTTCCACTTGCCACATAGATGGCACCGCCATTGTTTGTAGCCTCATTATTAATAAAGGTAGCGTTTTTAAGCGTTAGTGTAGCCCCATCTACATAAAAACCGCCACCGTTTGTTCCGGCTGTGTTGTTTGTTACGATTATCTCCCCACTGTTGTTAAGCGTAAAATTACCCGTGCTGAACCATGCTCCGCCTCTTGTTGAACAAGAGTTGGAAGACAAAAGAAGCGTACCGCTGCAATTGAGTGTACCTGTAGTTGTATATACCGCCCCGCCGCGGTTTACCGCAGTGTTGTTTGACATGGTAAGATTGCTGTTGCAGGTGAGCGTACCGCCCGCTATGGTAATGGCTCCGGCATAACCGTTATCAACTCCTCCGTCTGTATAAGTGGCTCTATTACCCGATATTTCCATATCATCATAACAAGTGATTGTTCCGCTTGTCAGTCTTATACCCGCACTGCCGTAATTGCCTTGGGCTACATTGTCCAATATTTTTATTTTACCGTAGCAGACAAACGTACCCGTACTGTCCTTCAGAATACCTCCCCCATAGGTTTTGGCAATATTTTCATACACCAAAAGGTCTGCAGGGTGGTCGGCATCCGCACCTATTTTTATGGTACCGGTAGAGCTTTTGATACCCGCACCATAAGTAACGGAATAGTTTTTCGCTACCGTTGCCCCGTCATACAAGTTCAAGGTGCCGCTTGAAGCAAAAATACCGCCGCCGACATTGCCGTAGTTGGAAGACACCGATAAGGCAGAGTTGCAGGTAATGGTTCCACCTGTTACATAGAGACCGCCGCCGTTGCCGCTTGCCGTATCTCCGGATATGCTCACGGGAGCATCGGCTATAACATTACCGCCGTTTATGGCTATACCGCCGCCGTTGGCTGCCTTGTTGTAGAACAGTCCCATTGCCGTATCTATGTTGACGGTACCGCTATTGATATAAATTGCTCCGCCTGCCGTGGTTGCCGTATTGTAGGAAATATCGGGTGCCGTATTGAAATTGACCGTACCGCCTGCCACATACAGACCGCCACCGTTGACAGCCTCATTCTTGTCATCGTAAGTGCCGCCTATTGTAGAACTTACATCGTCAAAATCAAGGGTGCCCGCACTGATGTAAATAGCACCGCCGTTGCCGGAACTTTTGCATTTGCGTATCACACAATTGTTCATGGTAACGTTGGAGGCTATCTTGAGCATGGCATTGGAAGCCGTATAGGAGCCTTTGGCACCGTCAAAAATCATGTCTGACAGGTTCAAAGTGCCTGTTGTTACATTTATATATCCTGCCGTTGCACTACGAGTAATGGTACGTTGTATGCCCGGACTGCTGCTTTTTACATTAATAACAATGTTTTTGTCTATGGTTGCGGTGGTACCCAAAGTGGCATTTCCACGTACGGTAAGCGTATAGGGTGAGCCGCCTGTTCCCGCCGTATTGCAGGCATTGATAGCCGAAGCAAGGTCGGTATAGGTTGTTGTTCCGTCTGATATTATACCGGAAGGACTTGCCGCGTATGCTCCCATAGACGAATTTGTCCCACGCGGCATACCGTTAATATCCGCACTGACACCTACATTCGGGGCTTGCAAGGCTGCAACGCTATAGGAACTTAAGGCTCCATCGGTTGAAATGTTCGCAAAACCCGGGTCAGTGCTGACAGAATTGGCATCTGTGGTTACTGTAGTGTTCCATGCCGAAATAGTTGTCTTGGCAGCCCCTGCATATCCGATTGTGTCCTTTCCATAATAATCATTATACGCTAAAGTAAAATTCTTTATCTTTGCTGCTGTACTACCATAAATAGGCCAGTTTCTTACCGTTCCCGCACCAGTTCCTTGTGTTGCAAATATATTGTTCTTTATATTGCCCATAGAAGCAGTTGAATAATTAATATATAAGCCATAATTGAAAGCCGTACTTGCCATATAAATGGTATTGTGGAAGTAATTATTATTGCCATAATTATGATAAATGCCATAGGAATTGCCAGCCCCTGACAATTTGCGGATTTCATTGTTTGCCACTAAAGCAGGCGTACTTGTTCCCATAGCAGATGTATTTGCATAAGAAGAATATATTCCATAAGCCGCTTTAGTGTTTTGAAATAACACTTTATTATACACAACACCACTGTCTATTCTATTATAATTAAAACGTATGGCATATTGTTCAAGTGCAGCTGATGCAGAAGTAAACACATTGTCTGCAATCCAATCAACACAACTATAGGTAAGATAAACTCCATAATAACGGAATCTATTGAAAGTATTGCCTATAATGGTAATTCTTGCTGTAACATCTGCCAAATCAGCAGGCGCAGTTCCATGTGCCCTTATAAGATAAGCACCGCCATAACCATCATTAAAAGTATTGTTTACTATACGTATATCTCCCATACCCGTACTTTCGGAATAAATAGCAGAACCTGTAGTTTTAGTTGCCGAAGCACTCATATTAAACACACAGCCACTAATATCCACATTTGCACAAGCAGATTTAACATAAACACCTCTTATTGTCGCTCCAGACGAAGCATTAATAGTAATATCTTTAAGAGTAACATTATAATTGCCTCCCAATACAAAGACATTGGTTGCCGTATGGGCAAAAGTTACATCAGCGGCATTGCCCGTTTTGGAGGTGATGATCAAGGCATCTTCATCGGTCAGCACGCCGCTTAGGGCAGACAAGTCCATGATACCGCTGTAGGTACCCGATTCAAAATTCAATTTGAAAATACCATGAACTGCTACACCGTAACGTTGCAAATCTTGAGAAAAAGCACTGAATGTGCTGTAGTCCGCCGAGTCAGAAGCCCCTATGGTATATACCCCTGCCGACAAACCCTCACCGGCATAAACGGTAATTGTTATCGTGTCATCATCATTTATAGGGTCCGTTTGTCCGTTGGGTTTCTCCACCCAAACTTTTATTTTGTTTTCCCCTTTTGACAGATATACGGCATCTATATTCACCGTATCAATAAAATCCTGCAACAGATTGCCGGTATAGTTGTAAGAAACAGGCGTACCTCCGTTGATGGAATAAGTGATGGCACAGTTCAAATTATTGGAACCCGTATTTCTAATCTGCACCGTCAACGGATTGGAGGCTTGCGACACTTTTGCCCCATTTTTTAGAGAGATAATATCTTCCAAGGCAACAGAATTGGGCAACCAGTTGTTGTCCATTTTCAGTCTGGCTACAGGTCTGCCTCGTTTGGCTCCTGATGATATATCCACACCTGCATCATCGTCATCGGCAAATGCTCCGGAAGCCAAATTAGCGGCTGCCGCATGAGATTGGTACCAATTTGTTTCCTTATAATTACTGCCAATACTTGAGGTTACCGCTTGATTGTAATACACCAAAACACCTTTGCCTGTGGGTATATCAAGCGGGCTGGACAAGGCTATGTCAAACCATTCCCCTTTTTGCATAGACGGCAAAGAACCCGACCAAACCAAAGTGGCACCGTCTGCAACAGGGTCATGGTATTTATTGTCTTCCGCACTCAAATCTTCCATGTCAACCACTTTCATATAACAACTCTGATTGGCATAAGTATACGGGAAATCATCCGCAATACGGAATGCAATATTGTACAAGGTTTTGCCACCCACCTCATTGGCCCGATACAGCATTCTTGACCATGAATAGTAATAATTTGTATTCATGGGTGTTACGTTTGTTTCTTTTGTAGTATTGGTATCCCCAATATACAAGTAATCTCTATCGGAATTAATATAACTTGTCTTACTAATCGTAATAGGCACGCTTAAATAATCCACAGTTGTTACCCGATAGTCCAAGGTGGAACCGAAAGGTATATTGGGACAAGTTACAGTCCATATACCGCCCCCGTTGTCTGTCATCGCCAAGGTGTTGTCCGCCCCGCCGGAAACAGAATAGACAAAATTCATAGATGAAATGGTTTTATCTCCCAATGAAGTTGCCTTTATCTTTATATCAAAAGGACCTGTCGTATAGACAGTATCGGGAATATATTCTCTCCAGTCCAAGATAATATCATTTGTTCCCATTACTATAGCCGTCAGGGTATCTTTGGGTGTTGAGGTTGCCGTTCCATTAATACTGTTTACCCAAACTTTAATGGTATCCATAGCATTGGTTTTAGGAGTATAAGAACCAATACTGCATACACCCGCTACCCCTGAAGCAATGGAACCAGACCATGCTATACTATTGGATTTAAGCACACCGTTGAGTTTCCAGCCCAATACGGCAGAAGTAATTGCAGAACCGGTCGCATTGAACAGATTCAATCCAAAACTCTGTGTTGCCAGCGGAACAATATAACCTATATCCAAAATCGGCAAAAGCGTAAATCTTGTAGTCGGTCTATAATCGCTTTCTGAACCTGTTGAAGGAAGCTCGCCGTCACTCTGGTTGCAATAAGGGATTAAATCACTTGAAACAGTATGGGCATACCAAAAATCACCACTATTGGAATAAGCTCCCGCCTGATTGTCCACATAAACCAACAGACCGTAACCTTCGGGTACATAAAACGAATTTGTCAAAGTAATATCCGCCCACTCGCCTGCAGCCACCGCAGGAACCGTACCCGACCAAACCGCAGTAGCCCCATCGCTTGCAGGATCTATATAGTTAGTATTTGCATAGATGTCGGACATCGCAGTGGCTGTTGTCAATTTAAAATAAATGGACACATTATCCGTTGCTTTGGTAATGGCATCTTTGCTTCTCCATGCAATATGTGTAACGGTTCTTGTTGTACCCTCAAAAGGCAATTCTGAAGCCAGATACAATGTCCTTGACCACCCATATTTACAGTACGGGTGAAAAGGTCCGTTTCCAACTGTTGTGCTGGCATCGGTTGAATCACCCACACAATAATGGGAATAAATCTGTGCCTTACCCCATTGTAACAAAACCAATAAACTGCAAAATAACAATATCGACTTTTTCATATCTGTATATATTTTATATTTATAATCGTGAAATTTTTCTGTGATTTACAATATCCCTAAAAGGGACAAACAAACGAATGCCCGACAAATAGGCTGTCGCCACATAGGAAAAACAAGTTTTTCCTACCATAAAAGGTATATAGATA
>JAFZUH010000261.1 GCA_017618435.1 Bacteroidales bacterium
CATTTGCATTATTGAAAATTCAATTAGAAATGAACAAAGCACCTTCTATCGAGTCCAAACAGACAGAGCAAAACTATTGCCGCTCATACAGCAAGAGACTTTGTCAAGAATTTTTACAGGAAAAACAAACCATGCAATTTGTGAATATACTCAATAATATAACAAAAAAAAACGATAAGATATGATACCATTAGCAGAACAACTGCGTCCGACTTCTCTTGACAATTATATCGGACAAAGTCATTTGGTAGGCAAAGGTGCCATACTACGCAATGCCATAGAATCGGGACGTATTCCCTCCATGATACTTTGGGGACCTCCGGGCATAGGAAAAACAACCTTGGCCAATATTATCTCACAAACACTCAACCGCCCCTTTCATGTACTCAGTGCTATCAATGCCGGAGTTAAAGATGTACGGACTGTAATTGAGGCAGCAGAAAATGAAGAAAATGCAATACTTTTCATTGACGAAATACATCGTTTTAACAAAAGCCAACAAGATTCTTTGCTCGGAGCAGTTGAAAAAGGTATCATAACATTAATTGGAGCAACAACCGAAAACCCGTCATTTGAAGTGATTTCTGCACTATTATCACGCTGTCAGGTTTACATACTCAAAGAATTTGGAGCAGAAGAACTAACCCAACTGCTAAATATTGCCGCAAATCACATAAAACAAACCCAAAACCGTACATTGGACATTAAAGAAACAGATGCATTGTTCCGCCTATCAGGAGGCGATGCACGCAAATTGCTCAATGCCTTGGAACTAATCATCAATATCTCCCCTAACGAACATATTATCATTGACAACAACAATGTGTTGAATGTGATACAAAAAAATTTGGCCACTTATGACAAAAAGGGAGAAAACCATTACGACATTGTTTCTGCTTTTATCAAATCTATGCGGGGAAGCGACCCCAATGGTGCCGTATATTGGTTAGCAAGAATGATTGCAGGTGGTGAAGACCCGCTGTTTATTGCCCGCAGAATGCTTATTCTCGCTGCGGAAGACATTGGTAATGCCAATCCCAATGCCCTACTTTTAGCCCAAGCATGTTTCGAGACGGTAAAAGTAATTGGTATGCCAGAAGGTCGCATCCCCCTATCGCAAACGGCCATTTATCTGGCAAGTTCACCCAAAAGCAATGCCTCTTATTTGGCAATTGACACCGCCTTGGCAATGGTTGAAAAACATAAGGATTTACCTGTACCACTACACCTCCGCAATGCTCCCACCAAACTAATGAAAGAAATAGGTTACGGTAAAAATTATCAATATGCACATGACTTTGAAAACAATTTTGTCAATCAGGAATTTCTTCCCAAAGAAATTGCTGGACAAAAAATTTACAATCCATGCGACAATCTCCGCGAAAATGAAATACGCAAACGGTTAAAAAGCCTCTGGAAAAACAAATACGAATATTAAAAAAAGCCCGATTAAGTCGGGCTTTTCTCTTTATTTTTATTTACTTCTACTTCTCTATATTGACACTATTGCCTGCACAAGAAGCATTGTATTTGGGCAAGGTACGATAAACCTTATTTTTCATATAGGTATCCGTACAATACAAAAGGAGAAATTTTTTATATTCTTTTTTAGTAAAAATAACGCCTTCACCCCAGTAACGTTTCTTTTTAAGACTTGTATCTGGTATTTCTATTTTAGAGTATTGTATTTTAGGCAAAATTTCACCTTGAAAATCGGAAGCAAAATAGACAATAGATTCTGCTTTCTTAACTTCATTTTCCAATATATTTTCTTGGGGCAGCACCAATTCTTCACGTGTAATGGACAACATATTATCTGATGGATCCGGCTCAACAGTAAGGGTTTCAGGATTGTTAAAATTTACCGGCAGGTCAAACATCTGCACTTCCCCACTTTCATACATAATAGAATTTAAATCCTTTGCAGAAATAACAGAGGTCGGTCCCTCTAAATTGTTTTGATTCTTGTACTTAACCTCAGTGGCTGACACCTCCAAAATTTTGGCTTCTATTTTTCGGGAATCTTTGGTAACAATAACATCTTGAGCCTTGATGGTGAAAGCCGCAAACAGAACAAAGGAGCCAATTAATGTGATTTTTTTCATTGATATATCGAACATATTGCAATTAAATTAAGTTAATTATAAAACATTTTAATGTTATATATAAATTGGATTACAAAATTATAAAAATATTTTATATTTCCCAATTTTTTATATCATTTTTTTTGTATATAGATTCAACAAACAAATTTCTTATATTCAATATATCGTTTTTATCATTATCTATCCCTATATCCCGCACAAGAGACATTATATATCTCCAATGTCCGCATAGCATGAGTCAATGCGACATTATGTAGAGCAGCCCCACCTGCAAAACTCCACCCCATTGCAGCAGCGGCACCTGCCTCATAAGACAAGGCTTTCAGATGATTTTCATAGGCCACAGGACAATAGAGCATTAAAAAGTGTTCCATTTCTTTTTCGGTAAAAATCACCCCATCTCCCACATATCTGTTTCCTTTTTTCTTAGAACCCGGCAGTTGTATTTTTTGATAAACTATCTGTGGCAAAACTTCGCCATGCCAATCTATAGCACGAAAAACAATTTCCCCATTCGGTTCCACAATTGGAGCGGAAGTGGATTCTATTTGGGTAGAATCATCATCTGCTTCCGTATCAAATAATTGTACTTCGCCATTGGCATAAATCACCGAATTGATTTCTGTCGTTGCCATCACAAAGACAGGACCCTCCAAATTGTTTTGTTTTTTGTATTTAACCTCGCTGGTTGAAACCTCTAAAATCTTGGCTTCTATTTTTTGAGACGCTTTGGTAATGATAACATCTTGGGCTTGCAGTACAACAGGAAATACGACAAGCATAAATACAGCCAGC
>JAFZUH010000262.1 GCA_017618435.1 Bacteroidales bacterium
GGCTTGTTGGGAGAAGGTGATATTGTGGATTTGACCAATCAGCCCTACAATGGACTTTATGGCGGAACTGCTTTGTGTTCAAGTAGAACAAATCCGTTTCCATCAGAAAAAAATCCGGAAGACAGAGTTCCGCAAATTATCGCTAATTTAAAAAGATATAAAATAGACGTATTGGTTACTATTGGCGGAGATGATACCAACGGAGCCGCCAAACGTTTATACGAAAGAGAAGGCATTCCTGTTATAGGTTTTCCAAAAACAATAGACAATGACCTTCGTACAAAAACCATTCATACGTATAATGGTAAAGAGATAGAAGCCGTACTTTGTCCGGGATTTCCAACGGCAGCATTGAATGTTAGCAATATGACAAGACATTTGCGTTCTACCAACGAATCACACCAAAGGGTTATGGTTGTAGAGGTGATGGGTAGAGACGCAGGTTGGCTTACCGGTAGTGCTATTTTCGGCGGTGCCGAATTGGCTCTTGTTCCAGAATATGAAATGACCGCCGAACGAAAAGAACGTTTCTTTGAAACCGTAAAACAACGTTATCAGGAAAAGAAAAATTTAATTATCGCTGTTTCTGAAGGTGTTCGTTGGTGGAATGAGGAAACACAAAAATTGAGTATGGTGTATGCAAGTTCTGAAACTGATGAATACGGACATCCGCGTTTCGGTGGTGTGAGCGGTGTTATCGCTTCCGAAATATCTGCACGTCTGGGCATTCAAGCCCGCTCGCAAATATCTGGATATTATCCGCGTTCCGGTATGTGCGGGGAATACGATAGACAATTGACTTCATCGTTGGCCGATAAGGTGTTGGATTTGCTTATCAGAGAAGATTATGGAAAAATGCCTGTAATGAGTAAGATAGTTCCAACCGAACAATTGGAAGAATACAACACAGATACTATTGATATGGGCAGCATAGGCAATCGTCCTTTGCAAAACGATTATTATGACAGTGATTCGTTTACATTTACTGATGCTTATGTGGATTTCTTAACGCATATATTAGGTGAACCATATACATCTTCATTTGGTTATACTTTTGCAAAAGTTAATCCAGATTTGTTGTAGTTTGGCCTTATTTTTGCATATATCAAAGTAAGAAATTTTATTATACTTATGAAAAATATAATTTGTGTAGCCCTATTTTTGTTTACATGGTCTGTCATGTATGCACAAAATCCCGTTGGCAAGTCTTCAAGCAAGGTTCCTCAATCTGTTCAGACTGAAAAGGCTGTTTTTTCAACAGATATGAAAGTTTTGAATTTTGGAACCATTACCATGGGAACTTCAAAAACTATTGATTTGAAGTTTACCAATACAGGTAAAAAAACATTGGTTATCAAGAGTGTTTATACAAATTGTGGTTGTACAACCATCAATTATCCAGAAGAACCTTTTGCTCCCGGCAAATCAGGTGTAATAAAAGTTACCTATACCCCGACAGATGAAGGTCCTTTTAATAAAACGATAACTATTAATACCAATGCGGCAAATGCTACCGAATCTATAAAAATAGAAGGAATTACAGTTGAGAAATAAAACAAAGGAGATATTGATATGAAAAAAGTGATGTTCATTGTATTTTTGGCATGTTTTGGAACATGTATCGCTCAAAATACCGCAACGAAAACAGACAAAACACCCAAAGCGGAAAAAAATACAGCGAAAAAGACAAAGGCACCGCAAATACAGTTTGATGCTTTGGAACACGATTATGGTACTATTTTTGAAGAAGATAACGGTACGTGTGAATTTTCATTCAAAAACACAGGCAAGGAACCTTTAGTGCTTCAAAATGTATATTCTTCATGTGGGTGTACAGTGCCAAGTTGGCCCAAAGAACCCATTATGCCGGGCAAATCGTCTGCTATTACGGTGAAATACAATACAAGTCGTATTGGAAAAATTAATAAAATGATAACCGTAATATCCAATGCGGAAAATACGCCTAGAGTGGAATTGTTTATTAAGGGAGAAGTCAAACCAAAGGCATCAGCTTCTTTTCCAGAAAAAGAAAACAATCCATTACAGGTTCAACCTAAGCACTAATTTGCATGCTCAAAAAAGCGAAATTTGGAATACTAATTCTATTGAACTTGCTGTTTATTCATTCTATAACAGCAAGTTCTTTGCTTATTCCAATGGATAAGGCACAAACCAACCATTTGAAAGCATACGGCATTGCTTTTTGGATATTGCAACAAAATCAGGAGGTGAGTTGGTTGCTTAATTATCGTGGCGGCAGTTTTTTGTGTCCATACAATGAAACATTTGCGAAGGAATGTGCGATACGCGATGTGGCTTATCAAGTTTTACCCGATGTGCAAGCCGCAGCCATTCTGCAGGAAATAGCCCAACCCGACATCAATATGAATGAGGTGAAATTGACCAAAGCACCCAAAATTGCTGTATATTCTCCCAAAAACAAATTGCCATGGGACGATGCTGTTACCCTTGTGCTGACTTATGCTGAAATTCATTACGATATTGTTTATGATGAAGAAGTCATCAATGGTGTATTGCCTATGTATGATTGGCTTCATCTTCATCATGAGGATTTTACAGGTCAATATGGCAAATTTTGGGCAAATTACCGCAATGCCGATTGGTATAGGGAAGACGTGCGACAGCAGGAGGCTATGGCGAAAAAATTGGGCTTTGCCAAGGTGTCTTTGTTGAAATTGGCAGTAGCAAAAAAAATCAGAGAATTTGTTTCAGGTGGAGGTTATATGTTTGCCATGTGTTCTGCTCCCGATAGCTTTGATGTGGCTTTGGCTGCCGATGGCGTGGATATTTGTGATACGCCTTTTGATGGAGACCCCATGGATAGAGATGCTCAGAATAAATTGAATTTTGATAACACATTTGCTTTTCATAATTTCAAAATCTCTACCAATCCGTATGAATATGAGATTTCCAATATAGATGTCAATCCGTCTTTGCACATGCAGAATAAGAATAATGATTTTTTTACCTTGTTTGAATTTTCGGCGAAATGGGACCCCGTCCCAACTATGCTTTGTCAAAATCATTATCAAGTTTTACGCGGATTTATGGGGCAGACAACAGCATTTAGAAAAGAAACGTTAAAACCGAATGTGATAGTATTGGGTGAAACAAAGGCTTTTGACGAAGCCCGATATATACATGGAACCTTTGGACAGGGCACTTTTACTTTTCTTGGCGGACACGACCCTGAAGATTACCAGCATTTTGTCGGAGATAATCCAACAGATTTGAACCTGTTTCCCAATTCTGAAGGTTATAGGTTGATACTTAACAATGTATTGTTTCCTGCCGCCAAAAAGGAAAAACGAAAAACATAATTTTAGACTTCATATATAATGAAAAAAATCCGTTTTATTGTCTTGATAAGTGTTTGTTTGTTGTTGTGTTTCGCTTGCAAAACCAAGAGTGTGCAACAAGTGCAAAATCAGCAGGCAGTGGAAAAAGAACAAAAACGTAAGGCTGCTTATAAAGAATATAAGAAAACATACAAACAACATCTAAAAAACCAAGATCCTGCAACCCGAAAACGTATCAAGGCACATTTGAGAGAACAGAAAAAGGCGTACCGTAAGAATGGAATGGGAGGGCGGTTTAAACAAACTTGTGTTCCCGATTAAAATAGATTCGGTAAAATACTTTTTTGTGTACCTTTGCAAAACTTGTAATGTATTAATATTAAAAATATTAAAAAGAAAAAAGATGGAATATCTGAAATCGTTGTTTGGAAATTCATATAATAAAGAAAACTTTTTTTTGATAGCAGGTCCATGTGTGGTTGAAAATGAGGAAATGCCTTTGGAGATAGCCACAATATTGAAAGGAATATGCCAAAAATTATCCATTCCTTTTATTTTTAAGGCTTCGTATCGCAAGGCCAATCGTTCAAGTTTACATTCATTTAGCGGTATTGGGGACACCAAAGCATTAAAAGCCATAGCAAAGGTAAAAGAACAATTGGCTGTTCCCGTTTTGACAGACGTACATTCCGTTGAAGATGTGCAAATGGCAGCACCTTTTGTGGATATTTTACAAATACCTGCTTTTTTGTGCAGGCAAACGGACTTGTTGTTGGCAGCGGCACGAACAGATAAAATTGTCAATGTGAAAAAAGGACAATTTGTAGCACCTGAAGCCATGCGTTTCGTCGCCGAAAAAATATATTCAACAGGCAATAACCGTTTGATGCTTACCGAACGTGGAACAATGTTCGGCTATCAGGATTTGTTGGTGGATTTTCGCTCTGTACAACTGATGAAAGACAACAATTGCCCCTTGGTGATAGATATTACTCATTCGGTACAACAGCCCAATCAATCCAATGGCATTAGTGGAGGTCGTAGAGATTTGATTGCTACTATTGCCAAAGCGGGTGTGGCTGTCGGTTTTGATGGCGTGTTTATGGAAACGCACCCCAATGTGGCAGAGGCAAAATCCGATGCAACAAATATGCTGCCGCTTCAAGAGGTGGAGCCATTGTTGGAACAATTGGTGCGAATAAGAAAAGCCGTTTTGTAAAATTACTATAAGATTTAGACAGATTATTTAAAGGTTGTGTTTCCACAATAAGTAGCAATATACTCGGAACACAAAACGGCGGAAATGAATGTTTCTTGCGTATGCTTCATGCCAATGTTGTAACAATGTGGCAATATCAACAATGTCATCATGTGCAATTTGTTCAATATAGGCTTTGAAGAATGGTTCTAATTGATGGTACCATTGATATTCTGGAATATGAAACCCCATCTTACCTTTTCGCCACAAAACGTTTTCATCTACAATGCCCGTCATCGCTTGTCGGAGCATATATTTACTCCAACCATGATGAATTTTTTGTGTAGAAGGTATTTGAAAGGCACATTCTGCCAAAGCAACAGAATAGGAAAAAGGCATTAAACAGTCTATGTCAAAAGCATTGGCGGAAAATACTCCCCAGCGTGTAATATGCGGAAGATTTTGTGTATATTGTTCGTATAAATATTCGTTTAAAACAACTTTGGGAACCCTACAAGTGCTTGCCACGGGTTGCGGTTTTACACATTGATAGGCGATAGGATTGTTTTTTTGCAATAAGCGTATGGAGTCGAAATAGTGTTTCTTGGCTATTTCTTTCATTTTCCATAGACAAATATCTTTCCATGATATATTGGCACGATGCAAATGAAATATTTCTTGCAAATAATCTTTTACGAGCCATTGTGAACTCAGGAAATGTAAGAATGGCAGAAAGAACATGTTGTATCCGCCCAATAATTCGTCAGCACCTTGCCCGTCCGCTATTTCAGAAAAGCCTGCTTGATGCACACTTTCCATCACTTGGTATTGTGCTACGGTACTTAATGAAAACAAGGGAATACCTTGTGCTGCTATTGCTTTTTGAATGTTTTGCTTGATATATTCTGTATCACAGCCTACTTTTATCCATTGTA
>JAFZUH010000023.1 GCA_017618435.1 Bacteroidales bacterium
CATTGCCGCTTTACCCAGTAATGAAATGCGGGTATTTACTGCCGCCCTACCATCTTTGAGTGTGCGGGCTTTTGGGTTTGTTGTTATATCATCAGCACCAATAGTAATGAACGATTTCCACTCATCAGAATCCCGGAAATATGTCATTATATCGTATGCAATATTGCCAACAACCGTAATATCACGGTCAAATCTAAACAACGGGTTAGTGTTGCCGAGCGGGTGATAAAAAGACGCCAAATCCATTAACCTATAACTACCGTCGCTTTTTCTTACCAAATTTGTATAACCGGCTTTTAACAAACGGTTTCTTTCAGCATATTTTAATTTTCTTAAATTACCGCTATCGCCAACTATTTGTACGTTAATTGAATCGTTGCGGCGGCTTGTGCCTGTTGCTATCAAAGACGCAACATCCCATGTACCGCTTACATTATTACTTTCGGGTGCTTGTATTGCCGTATAACAAACAATGTATTGTGCTATCAAACCGTCGTGAAATGCCTCGAAATATTCTTGCAATGCGTCAAGTACGGTTGATGTTGCATATTGACAAACAACACGTGTTGCCCCTAATTCTTCATCAATTAAATTTAATGTTGTTTCACTAATTGTACCAACGCCGGCGGACTCTGATGTTCTTGACTGCGTAAATGTTACGCCGTATGTTGTTGCGTCAACTGCGTCGCCGTTTTCATCTGTAATTTCAAATTCAAAACAAGAATCCGAGCCCGCCCATTTTGCGGTTAATGTCAAACCGGTAATTACGGTTTGTTCATTTGCTGTTGATGTTGCAAGTGCTACCGTAAAAGGTGTTTCAAGATATTCATCCAACGTTTCTTTTATGGCTGCCGCAACTTCCCCGGCGGTCATGCCTTTAACAATTGTAAAAGGTATTTTTGTTTTTTCATAAACGTTTAAATCTGTACCCCTTGCGTCTAATGCGGGGTTATTATGGGATATTGTTGCAACTTTGCCGGCAACGTCTGCCGCTGCTTCAAACGTCATATCCGTAAACTTAAAATAACCGTTTAGAGATTTTAACGCCGTGCCGGTTATAGATAATGTTTTAACCTCTGCAACCGCATTATTTGGTGCACCTACCGCAATAAAATATGTATCTACTTTGCTGCCATTGCCGCTTTTTGGGAATAATTTCTTTGCCATACGGTGCAACGGCGAGCCAAAACCATAAATAACGCCTATATCATCAGCGTTGCCGGAGGCAAGATTTAAAATATTTTCTTGCCCGGTTTTGCCGGTTTGTGCTTGCCCGATTACAACAATTTTTTCGGGGCGTAAATTTGCCGCATTGTTTTGTACTTTTTGCCTAATAGCAACGTTTGTTGCCGAGGCAATTGCGGCAACATCAAGTGATTTTGTTATTGTCATTTTGCTGCTCCTTTTATTTTTATTCTTCGCTATCTAAAATGATTTTGCACAACGGGTTAATAAATTCATCATTTATGTTGCACGCCGTGTAAAATTCTTTTATTTCTGTTGTTCGTGTGTAGTGCGTTGGCTCATCAAAACCGATTTCAAACTCAAAAACCGCACCCAAAACCGTGCCGACCGTATTATCAGCGTCCGGGGTTTCTGTACGTTTCCAATTTAACAACTTAAATGATTTAATTTTGTTATTTGTTGCTCTGTAAACGTTTGTTTCTTCTGAACACAAAATTTTATATATTTGAGATGTTAAATAATTAAGTCTATCCTCGGCGACTTCATCTGCCGTAACGTTTATTTCATTGTTGTTTTCATCAACCGTTGTTTCTGTCTTGCCCGCAACATAATATTCTACGTGCAAAATGCCGGATGTTGCATTTTCGTAAATATCTTGTTCATCATCAGGGAACGCCATTTCGTTAAAAAATAAAAACACACATGGCATTTCTGCAATGTCCGGGTATCTGAAACGTTTAGGAAAAATTGTAAAATCAATATTTTGTTCAACCCACGTTTCTGCCGCCCCGGATTGTAGGGCAAGTTCAATTTGGTTATCCCTTACATTTGCAAGATGTTGGCACAAGGCATCGTGTATTAAAGTAAAATTCATAGGTGTTATAATTGTTGGTAACATTTATATACCCCCTGCATTATTACGGTTAAAACGTTTACCGTCGCCGGCGTCTGTTTTAGCACTGCACCTTAACAAATACATACCGAGCGTCCTGTCAATTGCCACATTTTCAATACAAAATTCAACCACATCATTGTTATATTGCGGAAAGGTAACTTGAATATACCAACCACGCACGGGCGTTTGCTGCGTATATTTTTTAACGTCGTTTACGTCAAGTGTTATATCAAAACTATCCCCAAAATACCCCTCGCCTTTTTCATCAAAAGTAACCCCGGTAAAATGTGAAATGCCTTTTAAACTATAACCCTCCGCCGTTGCATACGGTTTCAAAACACAATCAACCGCAAAACCATTGCCGGCAATTAAGACATCTTTTTTATGTTTTTGATAAATTGCATTTAACATTGCGTTTACCTCATATTAAATTAACCGGGGTTTAAATTCCCCGGTTAAATAAATTTTTATATGACTATGACGCAATGTTTTTAAATGTAACAAATTCATCAACGCCATAAGGTACTAACAGTACACGAGATTTAACACCCGCCTCGGTAACTGCACTGCCGCCGTTTACTTTGTCATAAGCGTATGGCAATTGCTCTGTTTGTACTAATTGCAATTTGCCGCCGCCCAAAACGGTTGCCGGTGCAGCAACGTTGTTAATAGCCCCGTAAAATCTGCGGAAATTAGGTTTCATAGGCAATAACAAACCATAAGCGGTCGGGATATAACCTACCATTGTGCCCTCATTTGCAAAATTAAAGCCCTCCGGTATTACATATTTTTCGTTATAAGACCACAAATTTATGCGGTATGAGCCGCAAGCAAATTGCCCATGAAACATTGCACCCGGTGTTTTTTCAACGGGGATGTTAATATCTGCACGTTTAATACCATTTAACAGATTAGAATTAGCCCTAAATTTTTCATTAGATAAAAGGGCGGAAATGCCGCTATCTTCTAAAATAAGGTTAAATTCACTTGCAGAAATATTGCCGTCCTGGATAATCAATTTGC
>JAFZUH010000263.1 GCA_017618435.1 Bacteroidales bacterium
TGGTCTGAATTTTATGTTGTGCTTTTGATAACCAATGTGTTGTGGCTTTTCTTCGGCAACAGGTCTGGAGGGTTTGGGGTACGGACTATCAATATCAAGTCTAAAGTCTGAAATCACGAAAAGCAAATCCCAAAGTTTGTGCCAGAAATCCTCGGAATCTTTAGGACCTTGTGTCATAAATGCCATGGTTTTTACAATGACTTTGGCTTGTTCATTGCGTAAGTCCCGACTTTTGATATTGATGGCATATTCTATCATTTTTTGAATATGGCGACCAAATTCACCGTTTATTAATTTAGATTGCTGTGTATTATATTCCATAAAAATCTGCGAATATTCCGTTTCCAACGGTCTTTTTTTATCGTTTTATTTCTGTTAAGAAAACTGTTTTGTCTTTTTATTCTGTTTTAAATAATTGAATAACAATTTTTTGTAATAAATTTTTCAAAAACAATTGTTTTAATCTATAAAAAACATAACTTTGCAGCAAAGTTATAAAAAAAATCAATATGGGAAGAGTATTAATTATTGGAGCCGGTGGCGTAGGTGCGGTAGTTGCTTTTAAATGTGCAATGTTACCTGAAGTTTTTGAAGAGATTATGTTGGCAAGCAGAACAAAATCCAAATGTGATAAAATTGCTGCTGCTATTGGTAATAATCGTATAAAAACCGCACAAGTTGATGCGGACAATGTCGAAGAAACTGTTGCTCTCATCAATGGTTTTAAACCGGATTTGCTTATCAATGTGGCTTTGCCTTATCAGGATTTAACCTTGATGGAAGCCTGCTTGAGAACCAAAACAAACTATTTGGATACGGCAAACTATGAACCGAGAGATGTTGCCAAATTTGAATATAGTTGGCAGTGGGCATACAAAAAACGTTTTGAAGATGCGGGCATTTTAGCCGTTTTGGGTTGTGGATTCGACCCGGGGGTAACAGGGGTTTATACTGCTTATGCCGCTAAACATTATTTCGATGAAATTCACTATTTGGATATTGTGGATTGCAATGCAGGCGATCACGGAAAGGCTTTTGCCACCAATTTTAACCCTGAAATCAATATTAGAGAGATTACCCAAAAAGGACGCTATTATCAAGACGGACAATGGATAGAAACGCAACCGATGGAAATTCACAAATCGGTGGAATATCCAAATATAGGGAAAAGAGAATCCTATCTTTTGTATCATGAAGAATTGGAGTCTTTGACCAAAAATTATCCGACAATCAAAAGAGCAAGATTTTGGATGACTTTTGGTGAAAAATATCTCAATGTACTGAATGTTCTGCAAGAAATAGGTATGACAAGCATTAAACCTATATTGTATGAAGGTAAAGAAATTGTTCCGTTACAATTTCTTAAAGCCGTTTTGCCTGAACCTTCATCTTTAGGTGTCGGTTACAAAGGGCAAACTTCTATTGGTTGCCAAATCAAAGGTATAAAAGACGGCAAGGAACGTACCTATTATGTTTGGAACAATTGCGACCATGCCGAAGTATACAAAGAATGTGGGGCACAAGCCGTTTCTTATACAACAGGGGTGCCTGCAATGATTGGGGCAATGATGGTCTTGACCAACCAGTGGACAGGTGTTGGTGTTAAAAATGTCGAAGAGTTTAATCCGGATCCGTTTATGGAAAAACTAAACCAATATGGTTTGCCTTGGAATGAACAAATTGACAAAATTTTGCCGATAGAACAATAAAAAGAAGGAAAAAACGTTAGTATTTCGCTAACGTTTTTTTTTATTTTCAA
>JAFZUH010000264.1 GCA_017618435.1 Bacteroidales bacterium
CCCATGCTCACTATGTTCACTATGTCGCGGGCAGGTACAGGATAGATATCCACCACGGTGGCTTGCTCTGCAGTACACTGCAATGCAACGGGTGAGAACACTTCTTCTGCTCCGTCTATGTCGGTTTGACGCAAACGATAGTAGGTCATACTGCTGCTGTTGTTGTCTGCCATGAAGCTGTAGTCACTTCTTTGAGAGGTGGTGCCTGCTCCTTGGATGCGAGCTACTTCTTCGTAGTTGACAGCGTCTGAGCTGCGTTCTATGGTGAAATATTCATTGTTGGTCTCACTTGCAGTTGCCCATTCAAATTGTACGGCATCTCCCATACAGGTAGCATGGAAATACAACAACTCTACAGGAAGGTTGGCATTTACATTGGCTAATATTAAGTCATGATATGTAGGATCATATTGAGTTTTCATCTCAGATGCAATGTAAGGCAATACTTCAGGATCGGCTCCGTTTGCTATTTTGAAATCTCTGCCTTCTGCGATCAATTCATCATCCAAACCATATTTTTCGCTTTCATATGCAGGAGCGGCTTTACGCACTCTGCCAAATACTTTGTGGTTATCGGGAAGGTAAGAGCCAAATGCAGGTGCTTCGGGTTTTTCTTCTGCATAACGTGCTATTACACGACCGGAATAACGAGTGATGGATGTAGAAATGTTAACATTTGATGGATTCGGATCAGATGGAACATCAACTGTATTGTCAGCTATCTCTACCATAACATCGCTTATTCTACTATCATCATATAACAATCCTTTAGGTATATCCATGTAATTACCATCTGTTAAGTAGATTTGATCTGCTATGGTAATTGTTTGAGTATTTCCTAAATTCATAATACCATTTTGATAAACACCGGTTCCATAACCTTTAGAACTATTGTTTTTGATAGTAATACCATCAACATTCAAAGTACCTCCGTTATTGTAGATTGCACTTGCCAAATTATCATCGCTGATATTATTATTGTTTATTAAGGTAGAATTTTCTATGGTTACTACAGTTTTTGATGTTTCATGATCATCTTCTCCTGTAATGCTTATCAACGGATAATTGGTTTCCATTTTTGCATTATTAGGATTATATGATTTTTTGTCATCAGTTTCCGGAAGGTTATACAATTCACTACCTCCACTAATGCATACATTCTTCATAATGAAACGGCTACCGCTTTGTACATCTATTATGCTTCCATCATACATTTTATTGGTATTTGCATCTCCTGTAGTGCCATCGCTAAGATAATGACCTCCCGGATAACGATAAACTTTTACTTGACTGAGTTGTCTTAACTCTTCTTCAGTATAATTTTCCAAGTCTTCCTCCTCCACTGTTACCGCATTTAAGAATCTATCTGCATCCCATGTTAAACCGGAATTTTGCTCTGGAGTTACTCCTCCTACCACAAATATTGGATCTTGAACGGTATAACCTGTTGTGTTCAATACTCCGGAGAATGTTTTCTTGGCCTGGTCTGGGAACATACCGCTATAACCGTCCCTACCATTTTTACCATCCAAATAGAAATATTTGGATGTTCCTGTTACATATACATGTACGGTTACAGTAAATCCGGTAACTTCACCATTGGTTCCTTGCACATTATCCACAGGAATTTGCAAAGTTACATATCCCAAATAGTGCTGACCCATTTTCAGTTCATTGATTGCTGATAATTTTTCAGGGTCGTATCTCAACTCAAATTTAACGGTGGTATATGTTCTGCCATCGGCTGCGCCCAAACAACTATCTGCTGTGGTATGTGTAGGAATAGCTTCAAAATCCCAAACGGCAGAGGTATTAACATCATTGGTGCCTTTACCTTTGTGTGTCCAACCATTGGTGTTATCATCATTATCGGTAGCATAAATTCTCAATGCCATGCCGGTAGTATTTTCAACACTATACCATGTTGTCATATTGACACCGCTTACAATAGGAACAACGGTATTATTCTCTCCTTCCTTGGTATTAAAGTGTGTTTTATCGGTAGAACCCACATCAAAGGTTGCATACAAGCCTTTATTTCCTTTCATAAAAGTAGGTAAAGTAAGCGATGCCTTATATGTGTATATTCTATCTTTTTTGTTGGCATCGTACGCGGTAGAAGCATATACGGAAGTTTCCACATTTTGACCCATTCTTGTCATGGTAGAAACACTGATATAGAGATATATTCTTTGTACCGGTTCGGTCATGTCATTAGGATCATATTCATCTATAACCGCCATGGCTTCCGCCCACATTTCGTTTTGGCTCAAACGGTTGCTATATGTTACTATGAAATCCAATTTCGGCATATCGGTAGTGCTAGAATTTAATGTTGCCAAGGCGTGGTCAACAAAATATCCGTTGAACGATTCATTGCTCAACACCATTTGTTCATAACCACCTTCTTCCACAATAAAACAATCTCCGCTAAAGTCCATTACAAAACCGAAAGAGGAGTTAGGATTGGCATAATAATCATCTGCATCATTATTGGTAGTGTTGGTAGAATTAAATTTATTTCCGTCGGCTTGGATATAGGTAGAACCATTTGCTTCCTTAATAGCACTATTTACTGCATAGCAGTCTTTACCGTCTATACCCCAATGCAATTCTTTGATATAATATACAGCATCATCGCCGATTGCAGGGGGCAAATTAACGTAACCCGTAGTGGTAAGGAATGCATCGTCATCTGCATCGTCTTCTGCTTTCACTACAAACATCACCTCGCGTGTGCTGGTAGGAACATCACTGGGTTTATAACGCCAGAAACGATAATCATTCGGGTTGACAGTAGGAACATTATCCACAAGTTGCGGTTTAGCCGTTTTATTGGTATAAGCCATTTGTACAGGACTACCATTCCACACCTTCTGCATATAACCCTGTTGTTCAGGAGCTTTATTTCCATTTATATCAAATACATTTCTTGTAGGAGTAACGGCAAAATCAACAAAACCACCGTCATTTGCATTGATACTATATGTGGCGGGGTTGTTATGTAGTCCGCTATTACCTTCATTTGCTATGTATTTAGGACGGGCAAAGATATAACCTTCATTGTTGATACCGTCACTATTGGGTTCCTGCATATTGAAAAAGCCTTCCAATTCTCCGTACACCTTGGTGTTGTTAACTTCTTCACATACCATCAAATAACCACCTTCATTGATAACAACACCGCTTTTAACATCTCGGTCGGCATTATACGGCACTGCGGTATAAGTCGGATTTGCAGCATATACATCGGTACAAGTGTAACTACCCAATTTATGTACCTGTTCCAAAGGTTTGGATAAGGATATATTGCTATTATTAGTGGCACGTACTATGTTGGTGATATTTAATATACCATATTCTACGGTAGGATCGTTGCTGGCGATATTTCCTTGACCTACAAAATTGATACTGGAATTATCCAATACCAAGTCTTTTACTCTTTGTATGGATTTGAGGTTACGGGTCATACGCAAGATGGTGTTTACCTCGTCCACTTCGTCCATATAGCCGTAATTGCGGATAATCACACTATTATCAAGCACTCCCGCATCGCAAGAAGTGCCGCTACCATATATTGATCCGTCTACCACTATATAATTACTATTCTTTCCGCTGGTGATATCGTAACCTTCACCATCTATATAAATATTAGAATGTCCGCCGTCGCCTTGGGTCGGTTTTTTAATAGTGGGCGCTCCAAATGTTCCGGTATAACTACCCCAGTTTGCTCCGGCATAGACATTGTTTTCTATCCATATAGGAGTGAGGTTATCCAACTTGATATCATATTTGGAGCCGTCTGCTTTCAATTTTTCACTATTTTCGGCGTTGTTAGGAGCATTCTCTATGGCATTTTTACCGATATATACATAGCAGTCTCCGTAGGTATCACCAAAATAACCTGAACCGAATACATGGGATTGAACATGTCCTCCGGAAATGTTTACAAAGGATTTACAACGGTCGTTGGCGCTGAAACTGCCTCCATAAACATTCGTAATATCACCGCCTTGCATATTCAGGGTTTTGTTTCCGAGTACCAATGCATTGGAATCCTGACCTTCTGCACCGGCAAATACATTGTATGCACGACCACCGGTAACATTGACAACAGTACTATTCACTTTTGCCATAGAACCGCCGCCGTAAACATTGTTTTTAACGGTACCATTGGTAAGATATACAACAGGATATTTTCCTGCGGTGGTATAATCCGCCAAGTTACCGCCGCCATAAACATCTACAGCGGTACCTCCATTGAAGTTAACGGTTACATCTCCTTGCGGAGAACCGTTAAGATTGTTACAACCAAATACCTTGTTCATAGTTCCGCCGTTAATCTCCATTGTAACTTTCCCAACATTAGCGGCTGCACCATCCAGACCATATCCTCCGCCATAGACATCATTTATAGTACCATTGTTGATAGTAACGGTAGTATTTGTTGTAACAATACTTTGCTCTCCACCTCCATACACATCTTTCTTAATAGTACCACCATTTATGGTAACATTCGTTTCATCAGCTATATTATCATAAGTATAGCTACCTTGTGTAGTACGAACACCTAAACCTGCGCCATATACGTTTCCGCTGATATTACCGCCACTTATATTCACGTTAGCTATTTCAACTTTACCACCTTCATTGGAACCACCATAAACAGAACCTTCAATGGTTCCACCTTTAATAATGATATTTGATTCAGGAATGCTTTCTCTATTACCATAAGCACCGCCATAAACATTATGTTGAATGGTACCACCAAGGATATATACATTGGAAGATTCCTCAAGATATCCATAATTACCGCCACCATAAACATTACCACCAACTACTCCAGTAGTTCCAGGGTTGGAAATTTTTGCATTGTCTGCGATAACAACATTGGATTTGATGATAGATGCAGGTTGTGGGAAAGTACCAGTAGCATAGTTCTCATTGCCACCACTAGCAAGTGTACCACGACCAGCTCCATAGACTTGACCTCCATTTGTACCATTTACCGCCGTTGCATTAGGACCACCAATAATAGCATCACCACCTACATAAATGTAGGAATTTCCATCGGTGCAACCTTTTTTGTAACTACCAGAGTTTGTACCGTTGGAACCTCCAGCAACCCAACCTCTAATTTCACCACCGGTAATAACTATTTTACGGCTACCGCCTGATGAGTTGTCGGCTGCACCACCAAATACACTTCCTCGAAATATGCCACCTTTGATTCGTGCATAAAAGTTAATAACTTCTGGATTGTAAGTTGTGTTGGCATCATCTATAGAAATAGTACCACGTCCACCGTTTAGACTGGCTAACTGGCCGCCTTCAACAATGATATGACGTATTCCTGGATAGTGCCGATTATTGCCAGAGACAGTCGGTGAATTATGACCACAATAGAAAGATTGTTCAAAAGTTCCATTGTTAGTGACGCTTCCTTGATAAGTACCACTTTTAACCACACAATCAAATACTTTCTGGTCCTTATTATTAGAATTTGTAAAAGCAACACCACCTGTTGATAGACGTAAATGTGAGCTTCTTGAAATCGCCAATTGTGAGTTCTCTCCTTTCGCACGGTCGTAATCGCAACCCAAGGTGGATTTAATTTGTACTCTACCGCCCATGTCGTAATCACTACTAGCAATAAACACAAATCCATCAAAACGACCGCTCTCTACTCGAATAGTATAATTTAAGTCATTACTAGAAGCTTGTCCCATACCTTGAATACTACCTGAATTACTACTTACAGGGATGCCCCGACCAATACAAAGATAGTGATTATTGGCAATAATTGTCGGAGTATTACTAAATGATAAATACTCAAATTTTGTGTCTGCTTCTAAGGTAATGCTATTACTACCACGAACAGTAGCATTCGCGTTTCCGACATTACCGTCAGGATAATATCTTGAAACAGTAGCAGCATAATCCGTGTTTGAAATACGAGGATTATTACTACCGCCAAAACGATAATCCTGGTTTTGTGCAAGAACCACAAAGTTACGTTCGTAACCCACATTTTGGCTAGTAATTGCTGTGTTGCTATTGTTTCCACCTGTAGTTACCACATAAGCTCTAGCCCAAAGAGCTTCTAGTTCCACTTCCATGCCTGTTTCGCTATCAGGTGCAAAATAAACGGCAGTTTCTGCATTAATGGTAGTATTTTGTGCAATTTCACTACCACCGGTAGCAGCAGTGTAAATCTTACCACCGGTTACTTTCTTTACACGCCAAGCGTAGAAACCACAATACCTGTTAAGATCGCCATTAGCATATTGATAAGTAGGTCTCCTTGAGAAAGGATTAGGAATAGTGGTATATTCGCAACGTCCGGTAGATTCCTCTACTTTAGTAGCAGTTATACCATCTATACGTTCTAAAGTCTTTAAATATATAAATGTATTCTGCGTTTCGTTATAACTTACTTGGACGGTAGTGGCATTTTGTGTCCAACTATCGTTAGCAGGGGTAACTCCATTGGTAGTGCTAATATTGTTTGTGCCATTACCAAAATAAGTAATCTTAACATCGGCAGGGTTGAGACTATGAACGGGTTGTTCACCGTCGCTATAGTAACTCCAAGAGTGGGGTTCGCGGTCGTCCAAGAGGACAACGGAGCCGTTAACACCGCTACCACTTTGGGGAACATAAATGTCAGTAGCAACTGAAGATTTTTCATAATCAGCAGCATCCGTTCCTGTAACATAAGCATAAGCTTTGACTGTGGTTCCGGGATTTACGATAAAAGATGCGCTATAAGTTAAAGCCGTTTGACTTGTTTCCGGGTCACTGCCGTCAGTGGTATATTTAATAACAACACTATTCGGACTTTCTACATTGAACGAGCAAGCCAAAGTAGTGCTTCCGTTAGGGTCAAATGTTATTGTCGGTGCTGTTACCTTAAGTTTCGTAACCGTAGTGGAAGCCATTATAGAAAATTTATTAGGACAAGTAGTACCGCGTACCCTGGCGTTTATTGTACAAGGTTTGGTTAATACAATAGTATCGGCATCTTTCTTTTCGGTATACTCTGCATCCGAATCCGCAGGGTCGTCATCATTAAGCGTATAACGTACATAGTAAGTATCGTTCTGCGGTTTGTTCTTGGATTTGATAATCACCGTATTGGTTTTGTCATCAAAGGTAATGTCCGGAGCATCAGGCGGTGCAATTGTAGAAGAAAACGGATAACCTTTCACCGCTGATGAAACACCATTCTCCACAGTGATAGCTGTTACTGTCTGCGGCGGAGTTATTGTAATCGGTGTTGAACTATATTCCGAACTATTGGAGGTCGGCGTGCTACCATCTGTAGTATAATATATAGAGGTGGCTCCGCTTGCTGCTTTACTACCCGGCAATAGATATATTTTGCTATCGCAAATTCCCATCGCTGCATAAGGAGATTGTGGGGTATATGTAGCCAATTCTATCGTTGCATCCCAACCTTGATCACGATATTGACTGTTTGAGGTAAAACGAATGGTCATATTACCATGTGACATCACGGTAAAACCGACAAAATTTTCGTCTTTTGAATAGTCGTTATTCGTAAGATCAACTATCAATTTGCTTGGATCTTCTACATCGCCCTCATATATTTTAAGATGATCATCGTTAATACGCAAATAGTTAAACGTCAACTTAATACCATAGGTATTAGGTGAAGCATTATTTAAATGCAATAAAAACGACTCACCATGTTGATACCATGTAATCCAATTGTTATCTCCGTTAGGGTCTTGTGATTGGGGAAGATCTTTTCCGCCGGAATCAAAAAAAGTATATACATTGGGTTGCGAGATTTTTTTTGTACCATTCATCATATGGATCTCGTTTGGAGTTTGAGCCATACTACTTGCCATAAATAGTACCAAAAGGGTCAATAATAGAGTTCTTAAGGTTTTCATCAACTTAAATATTACAAATTAATTATTAATAATTATATTTTTCTCATTTTTAATATTTTACTATCGGGGTGATTTTTCACCCGTTACTTTTGCATTGCATCCGTTTATTGCGTATGAAAAATACTTAAATAAATGTATTTCAATATTTTACAACTCAATAAAGAATTTCTGATACAAAAGACAAACATATAAAAAAAAATAATACCAAAGCACCCAAAAAAGAAAAAAATTTTTTAACAGGTCGCAGAAGAGGGTGTTAACAGGGGAAAGGTGGCGGATAGCCGCCAAAGGTTTATTATATATATTATAATGTAACATCTATTTTTTTCCACCCCTTCACCTTATGGGGAAGAAGACATCTGGGGGATAAAGCAAGAATCCCCCCGGCCCCCTTAAAAGGGGGAGGTTTTTCGCCTTTCGTGTTGGGGAAAGAGAATCCCCCTAGCCCCCTTAGAAGGGGGAGATTCATCATTGACGTGTTTTCTAAGGCGATAGCCTTGTTTTTTGGGCGAGCGAAGCAATGCCCGTTTTGTCTTGTCATATTCGTTACAATATGCGAAACTGCTTGCAGAACGGTATAACTACTTCTAACGTATTACCTTTTTAAGCATTTTCATTGATGACAAGCGTTTTCTTTCATTAATTTTTAAAAAAAACTGTCAGAGGATGGTTATCGTTGCACGATAAGGGAAGCGAGTTTTTATATACTTTCTTTTCCTGCCATGAAAAGAAAGTATCAAAGAAAAATCACCGCGGCAGAAAAAAATCGGAAAATGAACTGCCTTCGCTAAAACACAAAACTTCTCCTTTTACAGCCTGCGGCTGTAACGTTCGTCAGACAACTTGTGTTTCTTAACGCTGCAGTCACTCCATTTTCTTCTTCGATTTTTTTCTAATGCGGTCGGGCGGAACCCGCCAACACGTTTCGTTTAAAAACATTTTTCGTATCTGCCAGCTTTTCCACCATGAATATTTCATGGTAAAACGTCGGCATACCACAGGGGCATTCGATGAAAAAGCGTTAAAAAAAATGACGGAACGCCAAGCTCCCCCTTTTGGGGAAGGTTTTCTGACTGTCTTGCTGGGGAAAGAGAATCCCCCCGGCCCCCTGAAAAGGGGGAATGTTGCAGACCGCTTTCGAAGGGGGGAAATAAAAAAAAGGAGAATATTGCTATTCTCCTTCATTACTAAAAATTTAAAATTATGAAAAGCTATTATTTATTGACTATTAATTTGCGGCTGATGGTTTCACCAGTGGCGGTGGTGAGTTTCACCACATAGGCTCCGGCGGCATAGTCTGCCACATTCATTTGCAGACGGGTGCCTTCCGTTTCCATACTCATCAGGCGGCTGCCTTGGATGGTATATACTTCCACTCTGCTGATAGCTTCTCCCATGCTCACTATGTTCACTATGTCGCGGGCAGGTACAGGATAGATATCCACCACGGTGGCTTGCTCTGCAGTACACTGCAATGCAACGGGTGAGAACACTTCTTCTGCTCCGTCTATATCGGTTTGACGCAAACGATAGTAAGTCATGCCGCTGTTAATATTGTCTGACATAAAGCTGTATTCACTGCGTAAGGAGGTGGTTCCTGCACCTTGTATGCGTGCCACTTCTTCATAGTGTACAGCATCCGTGCTGCGTTCTATGGTGAAATATTCATTGTTGGTCTCGCTGGCTGTTGCCCACTCAAATTGTACGGCATCTCCCATACAGGTAGCGTGGAAATACAACAATTCTACAGGTAAGTTGGCGTTTACGCTGTACATGATGATATCGCTGCTGGTGATAGGATCAAATTCCGTTTTCATCTTAGAGGTGATAAAAGGAAGAACATTAGGATCACCACCGTTAGCTTTCTCAAATCCGGCAGCAGTTATTGTCGGGTTCAAAGTATACTTGTCGCTTTCGTACGATTGCGTTTCTTCGTCATCTGCAGCCTTACGACTTTTTAGCATGCTGGTTTGTCTATCAGGAAGATTGTTTTTCCAATAAGGAAGTTCAGGAGCACTTGGTACAGCACCGTCATAGCGTACGATTACACGGCCGGAATAAGAAGTGTCAAGTTTCGGATTATAATATACTAGTATGTCTTTAAACATGCTACCAGCCAACAATGTTCCGGTAGGTACTTCCATGAATTTTTTGTCGTCCAAATATACTTGATCTTCAATGGTGATAGTTTGGGTATTGCCCAATTCCATTTTTTGACCATCTTTATGATAATAAACACCGGCACCTTTTCCGCTTTCTGCTTCCGATGTATTACCGCTGATATAAACACCATCCATTGTCAAGTTACCTTCATTGTAGATAGCACCTGCTATAGCAGTTGTACTTGTATTATTGTTGTACACCAATGAAGAGTTTTCTATGCTTACAGTAGCACCTTTTCCTATGCTTATCAAAGGATAAGCTGCTTCCATGGTTTCTTCATTCGGATTGTAATCTTTATTATTATCCAAATCGCTACCACCACTTAAGCATACATTGTGCATAGCAAATTGAGTACCTGCAGGTACATTGATAATTTGACCGGTGTACATACCATTGTAGAAATCATTTGTTGAATTAGTTTCTCCGGCTTCTTTAGGATGTCCGCCCGGATAACGATAAACTTTTACTTGACTGAGTTGTCTTACTTGTTCTTCAGTGTATTTGTTTTGGTCTTCTTCCGGTACTGTTACGGAATTTAAGAATTTGTTTGCATTCCAAGTCAGGGATGCTCCTGCCTTAGGTGTTACTCCGTTCACTACAAAGACAGGGTCTTCAACGGTATAACCGCTTGCATTCAATACACCATTCAAAGTCTTCTTGGCTTTGTCTGGGAACATACCGCTGTTACCGTCTTTTCCGGCAACACCATCCAAATAGTAGAATTTGGTAGGTCCGGTTACATAAACGTGTACGGTAATATTAAATGTATTGATACCGCCTTCGATATTGTCTACAACCATTTTAATGAATAAATCTCCCACATGTTTTTGACCGATGCCAAATGCATCAACTTTTTTCAATGCTAGAGGGTTATAGAGCAAATCAAAAGCAATGGTGGTATATTTTCTACCATCGGAAGCACCTACCACGCTGTCGTTAGGAGTATTTCCATTAAGAACTTTGTTGAAATCAAAATAAACGGGTTGGTTCGGGTTTTGTGCATCACCTTTGTGATACCAACCGTTGGTATTGTCTTCGTTGCTTTCTGCATTAAATTGCAATGCTAAATAAGAACTATTAGTGTCTTTAACATTATTTTCATCATAATTTACTAAAGTTACGACAGTAGTGTTTTTGATTTTTCCAAAATCGTCAGGTTTAGTTGCTTGAGCAGCTTTAAAGGTTGCATAGAATTTGGTATTTTCGGCTAATGCGAAGGTAGGCAAATTCAATTGTGCGGTATAAGTAGATACTCTGTCGCCTGCTGTAGAAGCATATACGTATGTTTCCACATCCTGACCGAATTTGGTGATAGTGGTTACAGAGATGTTGAGGTAGATTTTTTGTACTAAATTGCCGGAGGCATCTCTTTCTTCTATAATCATTCTTGCTTCTGCCCACATTTCGTTTTGGCTCAAACGGTCGCTATAGGTTACCAAGAAGTCTAATTCCGGCAACTTAGTTGTTTCCTCGCCACCTACTTCTGCCAATGCATGTTCGTTGAAATAATTTTGGAAGGAATTATTGTCCAATATCATTGGATCTTGGGTCTTTAAATTACCACCGAAACGCATCAAGAATCCGAAAGTAGAATTCGGGTTGGCAAAATATTCCGCTATAGAATTATTTTCATTAGAATCGGTTGTGTTTTTAAACCCTTCATCGTAGTATTTCCACTCTCTATTGTCTTCGTCTGCTCCGGTTTTGGTGATATTGGCAGGGTTGCAGTCTTTTCCGTCAGCACCCCATGTTAAACCGGTAATGTAATATTTGTTGGTTTCACTTAAAGCAGGTGGTAATTGAACACTACCGGTAGTAGTAAGGAACTTGGTAGTGGTGTCACCTGCATCTTCGTCGGCTTTTACTACAAATACCACTTCGCGGGTGACAGTCGGAACCGTATCCGGTTCGAAACGCCAGAAGCGATAGTCGGTGCTGTTGTCAGCAACAGTGGAACGATTTTTAGTCACTTCATCAGTTCTGTTGGTATAAGGCATTTGAACGGCAGGACCTTCAACACGCTTTCTATTACGAACCTTGTTACCATTTTCGTCAAAGGTATTTCTAGCGGTGTCGCTTTCATTGGCATCAAAATCTACAAAACCACCGTCTGATGCAAATACATCATAATTTTCATTCTGTTTTTCAACATAACTTTCTCCATTAGCCTTTATGATTTTAGGACGGGCGAAGATATAACCTTCGTTGTTGATACCGGCATCGTCTCCCGGTTCACGCATATAGAAGTATCCTGCCAATTCTCCGTAATATTTTTCAGGGGTATTATTTACTGTTGTATCATAACGTACCATGAGGTAACCTCCATTGTTGATAACGATACCGTTTTTAGGAGTACCGTAACCATTTATTGTAAAGGAAGGAGTTGTGGCATATACATTTGCACAAGTGTAACTACCTAATTTGTTAACATTATCCAAAGGTTTGGACAAGGCCATATTGTTACCATTGGTAGCATAGATAGTGTCTATATTGATGATGCCATATTCCACGGTAGGATCCATGCTGGAGATATCTCCTTGACCGATGAAATCAATACTGGATGAATCCAATATCAAATAGGAAGCTCTTTGGATGGATTTGAGGCTACGGGTCATGGACGGGTAGGTCATGTTTCCGTATTTGCGAACGATGATGCTGTGGTCGGTGGTACCTGCAGCACAAGAAGTACCGCTACCATATACCGAACCGCCTATAATCATATAGTTGCCGGTTTTACCATGGTCCATATTGTAACCTGTACCATCTATATAGATATTGGAAGCACCTGTAATGGTTGCCTCACCGAAAGTTCCTTGGAAACTACCCCAGTTGGCACCGGCATATACATTGCTTTCTATCCAGATAGGTTTGTTAGAATTATGACTACCTTTATCTGTATTCAAATTAGTGTTAGGAGCTTTTTCTATAGCATTTTTACCTATGTAAACATAGCAGTCTCCCTTCATATCTCCGAAATAGCCGGAACCGAATACGTGGGTTTTTACACGACCACCGGAGATGTTCACAAAGGATTTGGCTGAGTCCAAGCAGGTGAAACTACCACCATAAACCATAATGGCAGTACCGCCTTGCATGTTGACGGTCTTGTTATAGTTTACTAATTTTTTGTTTTTGTCATCTCCTTGTGCACCGGCATAAACACTACCGGCTTCTCCGCCTGTCATATTAACGATGGTCTTGTTTACTCTTGCAAAGGCACCGCCGCCATATACACTATTGGTGACTTTACCATCGGTGATGTTTACGGTTGGGAATAAAGTGGTATTAGGCAAATAGTCTGCCAAGTTACCGCCACCATATACATCCACAGCTTCTCCGCCGTCGAAGTTAACGGTTACGCTTCCTTGCGGGGCTCCGTTGAGGTTGTTACAACCAAATACCTTGTTCATAGTACCGCCCTTGATATCTACGGTAACAGTACCTACGTTGGCAGCAATAGAAGCGTTATTGTTAGCATCACCTTGTCCATTAATAGAGAAAGTATTATTGTTACTATTATTATTGCTAGCAGAAACACTACCAATTTGAGAACCTCCTACATAACTAGCTGTAATAGTAGTTGTAGTTCTCCAGTTATTACTTTCAGCAGTTAGTTTTATATTCGTATTAGCTTTGACTGTGATTTGTTGACTACTACCATTAGTTCTAGTAAATGAAGTTGTTTCTCCAGAACTATTTTTATATTCACAAGTTATAGATCCATCTGCTGAAGAAAACATTCCGCTAGCAGAAAAACTCCAACTAATATTAATAGTATAAGTTTCGGGATCATCACCTTTCATTCCCAATCCGCCGCCATATACATTATTTATGGTACCGGAGTTTACGGTTACGTAAGTAGTGTTGCTGGCACTTGTAGTATTTACTTTACCCAAGGCACCGCCGCCATAAACGTCTCCGCCTTCAGTAAGATTACCATCTTCATCTCTTGCTCCTATGGTAGGACCGTTTTCTGCATCTTTTTCTCCTATAGTAACTGCTACATTACCTGCAACATTGGTGTTTTGTCCATAACCGCCACCAAATACGTTGCCTTTTACTTCACCGCCGGTGATGGATAGGGTAACGTTGCCGCTTAAAGTTCCGTTACTATTAGAGCCTCCGTATATAGAACCATTAACAGTACCATTATTCATAATAATATTGGCAACACCGCCTTTATTTTGGCAAGCACCGCCATAAACACCGCCAGGGATCTTGGCATCATAAGAGGTTCCATCAACGCCACCTGCTTTGCCATCTATGGTACCACCTAAAATGTAAATATTTGCTGTTGCTTCTGTGTAACCATATGAACCGCCACCATAGACACCGCGTTCCA
Organism: Bacteroidales bacterium; assembly: GCA_017618435.1. Lineage (GTDB taxonomy): Bacteria > Bacteroidota > Bacteroidia > Bacteroidales > WCHB1-69 > UBA1205. The sequence goes on from JAFZUH010000264.1 coordinate 14,428, forward strand.
CATAGGCTTCATCTGCAATGACAACATTGGTTCCTTGTTGAACTTGACCAGAGGTACTATTTGCATTATAACCGCAACCAGCACCAAATACATTGCCTCCAATAGCATGGTTTAATATAGTTGTAGAAGCATTGCTGTTAACATTGGTTTTACCTCCAACATAAACATACGAAGTACCATTTGTAGCACCATCCGTCTGTTGAGTTCCATTAGCACCACCAGCAATCCAACCATTGATTGTACCTCCAGTAAATATCATAGTTCTATGACCAGAACCATTAGCATATTGTGCTGCACCATAAACTACACCATCAATCTGGGCTGTACCCCGAACACGTAATTCAAACGCACGGGAACTATTCTGAGCAGTGTTGTTTTCTATATCTGTTCCTCCACTAATACCACGTAAATGACCTCCTTCAACAACTAAATAACGGCGACCACCTGTTCTATCGTTTGATCCAAAACCAGAGAAATAATAACACTCATCTGCACTGCCTGAATAATTATTTCCAACTGTAGTAGCTGATATGAAATTTCCACTCTTAACTATTGAACGTACATATAAAGTACCTGCAGTTCTATTAAGACTTGTCTGGTTTGCTATATACATACTGCCTGTTATATTCAATTTAGCATTATCACCTTTTGCTCTATCATAATCGCAACCAAGAATCATTAATTGGTTAATGGCATTACCACTACTAATATCATTTGTAAAATGTCTTAAAGAGGCATACTTGCCACTTTCAATTTTTACGGTATGGTTACATGCTTTGTTGCTTGTGCATCCTTGCAGTTGCCCGCCATTGCCTGAATTTGTAATACCACGACCCATGGTAAAGGTGTAGCCTGCTGCATTAACATCTCCAGTGCTGTTCATGTTAACAAATTCCACTTTGGCATTGTCACCGCTGGCAGTAATGGTACCGGTTAGGTTTCTAGTAAAGTTTACTGTTCCATCCGGATATCTTGCACTTACTGTACTATTTGCAGGAACGGTGATATTGCCAATATTGCTATTACCACTCAATACCCAGAAATTGGTTTCATAGGTACCATTATTATTAAAACTTGGAGCAGAATTACCCGTTTGTACATTAGCCGTTGTCCAAGTGGCTTCAAACACGATTTCAGCGGAGAGACAGTTAGGAGTGTAGTTGTTGTCCAAATTAACAAAGTGGATAGTGGCATCCAAAGGAAGCGTTTGTCCATTGCTATATTCTGAGATATACTCACCACCGGAAATCACTTTCCAACCTACAAAACCATAATAGGTTTTATTGTTGCCACTACCTGTAACAGGACGTTTGCTAAACGGATTGGAAATAACGGTGTAAGGATAATTACCTGTCATACCAATCACAGTTTTTTCCATGGTCTTGAGATAAATCATCTCATTTTGTCCTTCACCGTCCAAAGCAGAAATAGCTACTGCAGAAGCACCGCTAACACTACCGCCCTTGTAAGTGATTTTTACATTACGCGGGTCGGGAGAAGAAAGATATTCTGTAGGATAACCTGTAGGAAGGTCGGCTGCTTTTTGGTAATAAGACATGTTGTGGTCTTCGCGGTCATCTATGAGGACAACACTACTGCTTACGCTACTGCCGGTGGAATAAATCTCACAAGCTGTCTCGGAATCTTCGTAACCGTTTTTTACTGCTATTGCTTTTACAGTTGTACCGGCAGTTACATTAAATGCACCTTCGTATTCGACTGAAGACGTTGTCGGTTCGCTACCATCAGTGGTGTAATAGATAGTAACATCAGAAAGAGCACTGGTAATGGTAGTACTACCACTATTATCAAATGATATTTCCGGTTTAGGGATATATAGATGTTCTACCTTTACCGTTTGAATTGCTGAGAATTTGTCAGGGCAGGTAGTTCCACGGATAAGCATGTGTACATAAAAATCAGGTGTCAAGGTGGTGTTGGTATAATCTATGGTTCCACCCGGGTTCACTATTTCTTGATATCCATCAAGATTGTCTTCATCATAAGCAGGCCAATTAGCAGCATCAGTAACTGTCTGCGTAGCAGTGTTATTCATTATATAACGAACATACCAAGTATCATTGATATTATTATCTCTCAATGTTTTTACATCTATAATGTTTTCCTTTTCGGTATGAGTATAGTTGTCTGTAGTAAAAGGAGGTGCAGCTATTTCGCTTGTGATAGTCTGCGAACCTATACCGGAAGCAACGCCGTCAATGTAGGCAATGGCTTTCATGGTAAAAGGATAGGTGCTTAAAGCATTCGTATCTTTTCCTATGGTATAAGCTGCTGAGTTATTGTCAGGATTTGTAGGTTCAGCAGCCATATTATAATATATTAATGTAGAATTATTTCCTTTACAAGTTGGCAATATCACCATCTTGTTTTCGCAAACTCTTCTCATAACAACAGGAGCTTGAGGAGTAAAGTCTTCCAATTTTACTTCAGCAATCCAACCGGCATCACGCCATTGACCATCAGCTCTAAAACGGATGTTCATGTTTCCATGTGACATCACGGTAAAAGTGCCGTAATCGGTAGAATAGTCGTTGTTGGTCAAGTCAACTATACGTTTGCTCATATCCAAGGAGTCCCCGGGATTACCTTCATATATAATGAGGTGATCGTTGTTAATCAACAAAGATCTAAAGGTTACCTTGATACCCTTGGTAGAATTTTCGGGCACCTTGAAAGTAAGTGTATAAACCTCATTGTGATTGTACCATGTTTTCCAACGGTAATCATTATTGGGGTCTTCTGCAACGGTAAATTCTTCTTCACCGCCGGAGTCAAAGAAGTAGTAAGTTTTACCTTCACCGATATTTACGGTACCGGTGTGCATTTTAATCTCGTTTTGTGCCATACTTCCCAAGGAAGCCATCACAAACAAAGTCAAAAATAAAAATTTTAATGTTTTCATCTAATTTTTATATGGTTAATTATTAATAATTATTATTTTCTGTTTAAACACGTTCTTTTGTTTTACAAATACTATGCCGTTGCATCATTTGGTATCGGGAATTTATAAACATACGCATGGTAAAAACCATAAATATGGTTCAAATGCCTGTTAACCAAATATTTGCAAAATATGCAAATATTTCTAAAACAAAAGGCAAATGTATATAAAAAATATATATAAAAATGCAATCATGCGGGATTTTTTTTACAGGGACGCGGCGTGCCGCGTCGGTGGGGAAAAATAACGTATCGCCATCGGGATGGTATATTATATATAATGTAATGGAAAATCGCCGTTATCCCATTGTGTAGGGACGATGTAAACATCGTCCCTACAGGGGAACGTCATAAAATTCGTCAAACGACCATTGTGCAACGTTATTTTCAATATATTTGGCAATTCGGTTCATTTCATCGGTATTGCGGATAATATGGTCATGAAACCGCGATTGCCAGGCAAACGGAATTTGGTGTCGGTGGGCAAATCGGGTAACGGATGATTTTATTCCACCGATAACAACAGAAACCCATCCCTGCATTTGGGAAATATGTCGTTGATATTGTTGTAGGGACGCGGCGCGCCACGTCCCTACAGGGATAACCCGTTTCGAATATGGTATTTTTTCGTTATTAATAATCACCACGGCGTGAATATGATTGGGCATGACCACCCACAATGGTATTTCAGCGTATGGATAATGCGCCTGCACATTACGGAATTGGTCATCGGCAAAACGACCTATTTCGGATAGGTGCATAATGGATTGGGACGTGGCACGCCGCATCCCAATAGGGGATGATATTTCCCCGAAATAATGTTCGCGGTGTTTTGTGCAAATGGTAATAAAATATTTGCCGCCATTGTAATCGTGCCATTTGGCACGGGCGGTGTCGTTGCGATATTTGTTACGGAACAATTCGTCGGACATGATTATGTTTTTGCAAAAATACAAAAAAAATAATTACGGAATTGCAAAAAATAATGATATTTTTTTGGTAGGAACGATGTATACATCGTCCCTACATTTACGGACATACCATGGCGCGTCCCACCAATATTTCCGTCAATTATCACAATCAAATGAATATGATTCGGCATGACAACAAACAACGGAACCTGTGCGTACGGGGTGTTTGTTTGATACAATAGAATCCCCCCGGCCCCCTTAAAAGGGGGAGGATTTTCAGCCTGTCTTGTTGGGGAAAGAGAATCCCCCCGGCCCTTTTAGAGGGGGGGGAAGATCTGCCATTGTCGTGTTTTTTTTCATTAAAACAAAAAAACAGACTGAGGACAGATGTCCGGTGCAAATTTCCGTTTTTTCTTTTTTGCCATAATTCAAATAAAAATGATACCTTTGCCGAACAGATAAAAAAAATATTATGACCTTAAGACATATATATATAATGATGACCGTTTTGTTGTCCATGCTTGCCTGTATGGAAAGCACGGCACAAACCTCTTCCACTGCCACTGACACCATTTGCAAACATCCCGCCACCCTTCCGCAATATTACGGAGGATATGACGAACTGCTCAATTATCTATACAAGAATATCCGTCTGCCGCAAGACAGCAGCAAAGGATTGGTGATAGCGGAATTTGTTATAGAAAAAGACGGCTCTACCACCAATATCAAGATATTGCGTGGCGGCACCGAGGAGATGAACAATGAGGTAATCCGGCTGTTAAGCAATATGCCCCGCTGGGAGCCCGCATACGATGAACAGAACAAACCGGTAAGGGCGAAAATGGCCTTTCCTGTAGAATTCAGGAACACACCGCACCCACCTGTCAAACGCAAACATAAACGCAAATAATTTTTGCAATCGCATCCCATTACGAAAATGCTGTCATTCCCTTGTTGTTTTAATTAAAAAACAACAATGACGGAACGCCAAGCTCCACGCAAGGGGAAATTTTTCCGCCTTTTTTATTGAGGAATGAGAATCCCCCCGGCCCCCTTAAAAGGGGGAAGATTCATCATTGACGTGTTTTCTAAGGCGATAGCCTTGTTTTCCGGGCGAGCGAAGCAATGCCCGTTTTGTCTTGTCATAACTGTTACAATATGCGGAACGGTAAAACATTTTTTTACCGTATCACCTTTTTAAAGCATTCACAATGATGACAAGTGTTTTCTTTTAATAAATTAAAAAAAAACTGTCAGAGGATGCTTTTCGTTAACACGATAAAGGAAGCGAGCAAAATTTCCTTGCAAAGCAAGCTTTGCAGCTAAATTTTCACTCACTTCCCTTTAGTCCATCCTCTGACAAGAAAACCGCTTCGCGAGAAAACCGCCACCAAAGGTGGCAGAAAACGGCGGATTCAAACCGGCTAACCGATTACGATTATTTCATGGTAAAACGTCGGC
>JAFZUH010000265.1 GCA_017618435.1 Bacteroidales bacterium
AAAAATATGCGATTGAAATATTTTTTACCACCCATAGTCTATAAAGGATAAAATTAGTCCCAAATACAATGTCCATTTGTCTCCGTTGCTGTCTGTATAGGTGAGTTTCAATTCTTTGTTTGAGAATTTTACAATGGTATAAACACGGCTGATGATTTGTTGTTCACCTTTTACGTTTACAATCAAGGTCTTTTTTTTGTCTCCAAAATTCCATGTGCCTTCTGCCGTTTTTATGTTGATGTTATCCTGCGAATAGTCTATAATACAAACGCCTGTCTGATAAAAAGAAAATATGCTTGTCTGACGTTCTTCATAGCAAGGAAACGCTGTACTTGCTTCTCCGTTTTTTTCCACTTTATCCACTCTCCATTCTCCGCGAATGCGGTCTTTGATACGTGTGAAACTGAAAGAGGGTTCTTCGTATCGGCAAGAACCCGAGATGGACAAAAGGAATAAACCTACAATTAAAAATTTTATTTTACCCATTTTTCCTGCATTAAATGAGATGTTTCAATATCAATATCGTATGTGCTTTGTAAATATTTGCTTAATTTATTGGCGAAATAAACCGAACGATGTTGTCCGCCCGTGCAACCAAAACTTATCATCAAATTGGTAAATGAGCGACTGGTATAATTTTTTACGGCCATATCCGCAATGGATTTTACGTGGTCGAAATAAAGGGCGACTTCAGGACTATTGTCCAAAAAATCCTTTACTTGTTGGTCTGTACCGTTCAATCGTTTGTATTGTTCATATCTGCCCGGATTTGGCAAGCAACGGCAATCAAAAACAAAGCCGCCGCCGTTGCCGCTAAGGTCTACGGGCAGGCTGCTTGGGTCTTTATATGAAAAACTGTTGATTTGCACTTGCAGTTTGGGCATACAAAATTGTTGCAAAGAGGGGGCGTCTGTAATTTCCGCAAAAATATGCCACAAATGAGGTATGTCTATCGGCAGTTGCACATTTGCCAACAACCATTTCAGATTGTTCAAAGCAAAAGGAATGCTTTGCAAGAAATGTTTTTTTCCTTCGTAAAATCCACGAAAGCCGTATGAACCCATAGCCTGCATAATGCGAATGAACACAAAGGCATAGTAATATTTTCTAAAACTTTGGGCTTGTTGCGGGTTGACGGTTTGCAGATTTTCGATATAGTATTCCAACAATTCTTCTCTAATGTGTTCGGGAATATTGGCTTTGCCGTCATAGAGCAAGGAAGCCACGTCGTATTGCAATGCACCTTTTCGGCCTCCTTGGTAGTCGATGAAATATATTTCTCCGTTAAGAATCATTAAATTTCTGGATTGGAAATCCCGATAGAGAAAATATTGGCTGTCGGCCTCCAACAGAAAATCGGTTAAAGTGTCAAAGTCGTTTTCCAACAGTTGTTCATCAAAAGGTATTTTGGCTAATTTGAGAAAATAATATTTGAAATAATTCAAATCCCAACGAATGGATTGGGCGTCAAAGGCACCGCGTGGATAGCATTTGCCGAAATCCAAACCGTTTTTGCCGCAAAATTGAATGTTTAACAAGCCTTTTAATGCCTTTTTGTAATAAACCATTAATTCTTCGGGAAAAATATCGGTGGGATTAGCCTGCCGTTGTTTGGTCAAAAAACTGTATAAGGTTTCATCGCCCAAATCGGACAAGAGATAAATGTTGTTGTCAATATCTTCTGCCAAAATTTGCGGTACTGCAATACCTTGATGAAGAAAATGTTTGGTGAAACTCAAAAACGCTTCGTTTTCTTTTTTGTCATCGTTAAAGACCCCGATTGCCGTGCCTTGTGGGTAGGTGATACGGAAATATTTCCGATTCGACCCCGAGGCTGGCAATAGTTCGGTGGACAAAACAGGATGATGAAACGTCTTGTCAAACAAGTTTTCGATATTTTTGACAATTGTTTGCATTAGGTTATTTCACCTTAAATAATTCCACTTGAAAAATCAATGTTGCACCGCCTTTTATCGCACCGCCGGCACCGTTGTCGCCGTAGGCAAGGTGAGAGGGAATGTAAAATTCAAATTTGGAGCCTTCGCTCATCAGTTGCAAACCTTCTGTCCAGCCTTTGATAACCTGATTTAATGGAAATTCTATGGTTTCACCTCTATTAACGGAGGAATCGAAGACGGTTCCGTCTATGAGAGTGCCATGATAATGCACTTCTACGGTAGAAGTGGCGGTCGGTTTTTTGCCGATACTTTCTCGTAGAACTTTGTATTGCAAACCGCTTGGTGTTTCTATCACACCGGGTTTTTTCTTGTTTTCTTCCAAAAATTGGCGGCCTCGTTGTTTTTCTTCTTCTATATCTTTCTTTTCAATGACTTGTATTTCTTGTTGAAGCAATTGCATTTGGTTTTGAATTTCCGACATGGTTAGTTCCGGAGTTGTGCCATTCATGGTGTCGGCAAAACCTTTGGTGAAGGATTCTATATCAATTTTTATACCCATTTTAGCCCAATCGGCACCAATTACAATACCTAATGCATAGGATTTTTTGTCTGTTACACTCATTTTCTTTTATATTTTATATTTTTTATTAAACTTTTGTGCAAAGATACAACTTTTTTAGGTGAGAAACGAGAAATGGGGAATGATAATTTAACCTCACCTCCGACTACTCTCCAAGGTGGAGAGGGGAGGTTTTTAAGAAATCTTTTTGTAAGGCTGCCGTAATACGACAGCCCTACATTTTTCATTTCCCCAAAAATGCGGGTTAGAGTTATTTTCGTAAAAAATGTGAAACTTGGAGCGGAAAAAACTGCATGAAAAAAATGGGTGGACAAGTTCAGTAGTCTAATGTTTGAAAAATAATTTTGCACTACCTATGTTCCCGACCTATGGAACAAATAATGGGTTTGCAGTTTTAGCGAGAAGTTTCCCCATTTTTAGAAAATGTTTCTATCCGCAAGACCCTTTCTTTGCAACACTTTCTTTGGGGTTATCAAAGAAAGTGTTATAAAAACGGAAACACTCTAAATTGCATTTTTTTAGGTAAAATTTTCCTCACCCACAACCTCTCTCCAATGTGGAGAGGGGAGCATTTTGAA
>JAFZUH010000266.1 GCA_017618435.1 Bacteroidales bacterium
AAAATCAATATCTATATTTTTAGGATGATTTCCATCTCTGAATTGTTCACATTTAAGAACTTCCGATGCCGCTCCACGAATATTTACATAATCGATTGGGTACTCATCAATTAATGAGCAATTCAATTTTGCCCATATATCGTGAGCCATTGGCGTATTTTGAAAATAGAAATTTCTATATTTTTTATATTTTTTTCTGTTGAATTTAATAGGAAATCGTTGATATCCAGATTCTGATAAAATTTGGTTGGGAAGATAATAGTCTGAATGTTTTCTTGAATAATAGAAAATCCAAAAATACATTTTGTCAGCATATTCTTTTGCCGTTGCTAAAATCATACGACTATCATTTCCTGCTGTCAAACTATATGATACATGTCCTCGTTTTACGATACCTGCAATGCTATTTTTTAAAAGTTCGGAAATTTTTATTGCAGCATTATCAACATCTTCTTCGTGGTCAATAGAAAAAAGTTGCTTGTTCGGATAGAAACGATGAGTTTGTCTTGTATTGATGTTTAAGTAATGGTTGGCGATTACTGATTCTACATTCTGGTAGAATGTATATCCGGGACACCAGCCGAAAGTATCCGCCCATCTATAAAAATTAGAATGTTCAAAGCAGTATTTTTCTTTTTTCTCATTTAATGTCATTACATATTTTAGAAGAAATATATTTGAGGTAAGGTTTAGTTCTTGTGTTTTGTCTGTATAAAAGATGGGTCTAAAGCCCCCTGCGTCACTTATGGCATACATATTTTCTCCGAACCTGCAAAATAGGGCAAATCTTCCCGATAACCCGATAATATATATATATATATACATTATCAATACTTTGGCACTTAGAAAAGATGTCATTTAAAATTTCTTCATTGTTTAATTCTGGTGCGTGGGGGTTAATCCAATAGCCAAGGAGGAGAAATTCCTTGTCTTTATCTTGACATTTATATATTTGTAGAGATTGTTCGGTATATACATTCATGCCGTTAAATGTTTCCTTTTTCCAATTCTCAAGTTCAGCAACGTTTTTGTTTGTAATTAAATATTGTCTTCTAAATTGTGTTAATTCCATAAAAATAAAAATGAATAATTTTATAAATTACAAAATTATCAAAAAAATGAATGCAATATTGAATTTTAGTATTTTTTTCTTATATAGATTTCAATGTTTTGTGTTTATCGAATTTGAAAAAATGTTATCTTTGCAAATTATAATACGTATAAGATGAAAGGCAAGTCTTTTTTTTCTGCATATCCGGTTTTGGCGTCATTGATAATGATGCTGGTTATCAGTTTGGTCATTGTTTTTATTGCGATTAAAGGTACTAATCTTATTACCCATCATGGCAAAGAGGTACCTGCTCCTGATTTGGTGGGGCAAACAATAGAAGATGTGGCTTTAATTGATGATTTTGAAATAATGTATTCGGATTCAATATTTTCACCGGATGTTGCGGCTGGTACAATTCTTTCTCAAGACCCAAGTGCGGGGACTAATGTGAAGAAAGGAAGAAAAATATATGTAACAATCGCTACAAGTGTGCCGCCAAAAGTGGAAATGCCTAATTTGTTGGATTTATCTTTGCGTCAAGCAGGCAATTTATTGAAAACAAATGATTTGAAATTGGGACAAGTGATATATAAGGCAAGTAAGTATAACAATGTTGTTTTAGAGCAACGCTACAAAGGCCGTATCATTGCCGCTGGTGCAAAAATACCCTATCAATCTGAAATTACGCTCATTGTTGGGAAGGCACAACAAGAACAATTGTTGGAAGAAAACGAATAACGATTCACGTGTCAAAGAATAAATTAACCAAGTTTGCCGAAACGGAAACCTTTCCGAATTTTTTTCAGCCTTCACGCGAAGAATTGTTAAGTGGCAACTTTGACAAAAAGGGAAAATGGCATGCTTTTTTTCAAAACAACAATCCTGTTGTTTTGGAATTGGGCTGTGGCAGGGGAGAATATACTGTAGGATTGTCTCAATTATATCCTGACAAGAATTTTATCGGTATGGATAGAAAAGGGGCAAGAATGTGGAAAGGTTGCAAATATGCTGTTGATAGCCAAATGAATAATGTAGCATTTCTGCGTACGCAAATAGATAATGTCAATCATTGTTTTGACAAGCATGAAATTGATGAAATTTGGATTACCTTTCCTGACCCTCAACCTAAAAAGGAAAACAAACGCTTGACCTCGCTTCGTTTCTTGGACAGATACCGTCAATTTCTTGTTCCGGAGGCAAAAATCAATTTGAAAACAGATAGCGATTTGTTGTATCAATATACTCAAGAAGTTATTGCTGAAAATCATTATAAAACACTCATACAAATAGATGATGTGTATGGACAAGCCTTAGTAAGTCCCGAATTAAATATTCATACGTATTATGAAAATCTATGGCTTGAAAAAGGATTGAAAATAAAATATTTGCAATTTGTTATAGACTAAAATTTGTCAGAAGTAAAACTTTGGTCTAAATGACAAAATGATAAAAACTGTTAATTGTAACTAAGGATATTTCTTTTTTAGATACAAATTATTTCGTTTTGTTTCATTGGAGAAAACAAGTCGTTGTTATTCAATTGCAAATTTTCTGTAATTGTTTTTATTGCCAAATCAGATTGGTCTATGCCAATCCAATATCGTCCTAAACGTTGTGCTGCTTTGAGAGTTGTGCCAGAACCCGCGAAGCAATCCAAAACAATGCTATCAGCATTAGATGATGTTTTGATAATTAAAT
>JAFZUH010000267.1 GCA_017618435.1 Bacteroidales bacterium
AAGACCTAAAATACACCGTGCATTTTCAACGGAAGAACATCGTGTGTATAATGTAAAGGGAATAAGTAATATTCTGATTGGTAAGGAAAAATGGCAAGATTGTGTACATCATACACGATTGGATAATCTGTTTTTTATTACAGCAGGCAGTATTCCGCCTAATCCTTCGGAATTGATATTGTCGCAACAAACGATAAATTTGATTGAAGAATTAAAGCAGAATTATGATTATATTTGTATAGACAATCCGCCTATCGGTTTGGTTACCGATGCTGTATTTGCTTTGTCTATAGCCAATTATCCAATTTATGTGTTTAAACAACATTATTCTTTGATACCGTTTGTTGAGGAATTGGATAATCTGTATGAAAAAAACAATATCAAAAAAATATCATTTATTTTAAATGGTGTTGAAACACAACATCGCAGCAAATACAGATATAGGTACAGATATAAATATAATTACGGAAGATACAGATACAGATACAGATATAGTGAAGGTTATCGGTATCAAAATGAATATGCTCATGAATATAACGGCAACAAAGAAGAAACGGAGCATAAGCAGCAGAAAAAACATAAAATAAGATTAAAATCTTTGTTGAAAAAACGTAAAAAATAATGGAAGTAGAAAAAACGTCAATAGATGGTCTTTTGATTTTACACCCCAAAGTTTTTGAAGACAATAGAGGTTGTTTTTTTGAAAGTTACAACGAAAAAGTTTTTCGTCAATTAGGTATAGATGTTAAATTTGTTCAGGAGAATCAGTCCGTTTCAGCAAAAAATGTTGTACGGGGCTTGCATTTGCAGGCACCTCCGTTTGCTCAAGGCAAATTGGTGCGTGTCGCCAAGGGGGCTGCATTAGATTTTGCCGTGGATATTCGTAAAAATTCTCCGACATACGGACAATATGTTGCAGCGTATCTAAGTGAAAGAAATTACACACAATTCTGGATACCTGAAGGATTTGCTCATGGTTTTGTCGCTCAAGAAGATGATACCGTTTTTGTTTACAAAACGACCAATTTTTATGATAAATCTTCAGAAATGGCTATCCGTTGGGACGACCCGATACTGAATATTGATTGGCAGGTGAAAAATCCGATTGTTTCGGAAAAAGATGCGAATAATCCGTGTTTTGCCGATTTTGTCAGTCCTTTTTAATGAAATAAGGTTTTTTGTTTAGATTGTTGGACATCGTTTAGAAAGCGTACAGACAAATGCGGAATTATCAATATTATTTGCAGATTTTGGGAAAATATAAATGGATATGGCTTGTATTGGTAGGCATGTCTGTTGGTGGTACGTATTTGTATTTGAATAGACAAACTCGTTTATATGAATCAAGGACGGAAATATATCCGTTGGTGATGTATCAAAAAACAAGTATGTTGTCCTTAAATCCTTGTGTGCAAGTGAGGCGTATTGTTCAAGGGGAGCAATTTCACCGCTTGTTGATAAATGCAAGGATTTGTCCCTCTCTTACGGTTAAGAATTATGAAGAAAGAATATCTTTTAACGAAACCGCTCGTCATACATTGGTAATCAGAGCAAGGGCTGAAAATGCCGCTGTGGCAGATTCGCTCTTGTGGCAATGGTTGTATCAATTGGATTATATAGGCAAACAATTGACATCTATGCAAATGGTATTTGATACTTGTTCTTTAGCGGAATTGATTCCTTGGGATTATTTTCATAAGCAGGCGGATTTTGTTGATAATGATTCAGCGAGATGTTATACAGAAGGAAACGGTATGTTTTTTTTGTTTGACATAATATCCGAACCTTATTGTGATAAGGAACCCGTATATCCTCCCGATATGTTGAAAATGTTGATATTTGTTTTTTGTTTGTCGGCATGTTTCTCATTTGTGGCTATTTGTTTGACAGAAGAAATTCGCAAGCGTTTGGTAAAAACAACATAGAAAGCAATGAAACAACTGGGTCTGTATAACAAGATAGCATTTCTTATTTTGTGTTTGGGGGTATTTACCAATTTGTATTTTTTCTTACCTGTACTTACATTTACAAGGGTGGCAACGTTGTCGTTGCTGGTGGGAATGCTTTTTGTTAAACGACCGCAATTAGACACCATATTTTATGTTGTTGCTGCATTTTTCTTTCTGTATGTAACATATACACTGCTTATTTCCGTATGGCATAGCCAATATTTAACATATTCCAATGCCGGCAATCATGTTTTTATATTGTTGTTGATAATCCCGACTTTATGGTTGTTTTGTGCCTATCCCAAGGATACTATGAGAAATTTTTACTATGCCTGTTGTGTTTTTCTTGGGGTATCCGCTTTGCTTGCTGTGGTGGAAATAATTACAGGATGGCATTTGCCTATGTCGAATATGTTTTTGTTGGAAAACAAATATATTATTCCGGAGGATATGAGAAATTCGCCTACAGGTTTTTTCTACAATACCAATGATTTTGCTGTTATTGTGGCAATGG
>JAFZUH010000268.1 GCA_017618435.1 Bacteroidales bacterium
TCTATTGTATTGATATAATATGCTTCCGAATTCTTGTAATTCTATTTTATTGTGTAATGCTTTTTCTCTTAATTCGTAATGTTGCAAAGAATCGAGTTGAAGAGTTTTCTTTTTTATAGGCAATAACTCTAATTTTTGTAATTCAGTTGCCTCTGGAAAGGCATCTTTAAATTTGAATTGTTCTGGAAGCATATTGAGTTTGCTCAAAATGTAGAGTAATTTGTTGCGTCTCATTTTGTATCGTTTACCCATACGACGAGCAGAACGTTTCGCTCTTCTATCAGCATTTTTTGTAATGGTAGCACCTTTCTCATAATCAATTTTGTCGCTACCCATTGGTATAATTCGACTACCCATTCCTTCAATATTAATGGGATTCCCATTATCGTCCGCATTTACAACTGCCCAACCTATGCTGTTGGTTCCCAAGTCAAGGCCAAGAATTTTCTTCATTTTTTGATTATATTTAAAAATGCAAATTTATTCATTTTTACGGGAAAAACAAAATTTTCACAAAAATAAATTTGTATTGATTTTTTTTATACTTTTGCAAAAGATACATAAAGAAGCAATTCACAATAAGGATTATTCCGTTGTGAAAACATTTAAAGCGGGGCTCATGTCTCGCTTTCTTTTTGTATAGAGTTTAAATGTTATTTAAACACTATTGCAAGGTTATATCCAACACAACAATTTCCGATTGGCTGCCTATTCTGAACGGAGGTCCCCACAAGCCTAATCCTGAAGAGGTGTAAATGTGTGTATTGTCTATTTTGTCATACCCGTAACTATATTTGTATCGTAGGGCAGTAATGAGGTTTATCGGGAAAAATTGTCCGTTGTGGGTGTGTCCGAACAAAGCAAGGTCAATATTTTGTTCAACAAGACTATTGATGGTTTCGTTGTCAGGTTGGTGGTCAATGCAAATGCTTGCCTGTTGTGGATTCAGTGTTTGTGATAGCAGTTCCACACTTTGTCGGTTGGCATTTGTTTTGTCGTCCCGCCCTATAATTTGTATTCCGTTGGGTACTATTGCTATGCTGTCTTGCAATAGGGTAATGTTTGTTTTGTTGATAAAGTCCAGCGTTTTTTCCACATCACTCAAATAATCATGGTTGCCCAATACCATAAAAGTACCGTATTTGGTTGTCAGACCATTGAGTTCTTCATACATTTTTTCTGCTTCAACCGGATAAATGTTCATATCAATCAAATCTCCGCCAATCAAAACAATATCGGGTTGCAGTTGGTTGATAGTTTCCACAAACTTGTGCAATCTGTTGCGTGTAATGCCGTAGCCCAAATGCACATCGCTGATAAAAACCGCCTTGATTTGCTGTTTGTCGGTCATGTTTTTGTTTATGGCTATGCTTTTATGTTGTATTTTAGGTTGCGAAAACCGCACAAAACCCCAACACATAACAAGTATAGTCAAGCCCATGCTGATGAATATACCGTATGGAATATGCAGATGACAGACATTGAGCAACAAGATAAGTCCGTAGATAATTGCGGTATATAAGATAAAAACTATCCAAGATGTACTAATCCAATACAGATAGTGTCCGATATGGGGTGGAATATTTTTGCGTAGAATCCATTGCAGGATAAAAAAAGACAAAGCCAATATCCAAAAAACAACAGATATGGAAATTTTTCCGCATAAAGACCAACTGTTAAGAGCATGTACAAGGGCAATATTCAAGCAAATATGAACA
>JAFZUH010000024.1 GCA_017618435.1 Bacteroidales bacterium
ACCGTGCCTCATAGTAATACATACCCGTTTCCTCATCCAATTCTTTAGCGTTAAAAGAATATTTGGGTATTACATTATTGCCAAAATTAATATTGTACTCAGTGGTTATCTCACCGAAGGGAGCATAGAGGAAGCCCTGTGTAATTGTAGCATTGTTATCTGTTACAAAGGAGGTACTACCTAAGTGGTTAGGGTGATAATAATAAATATCGTTAGGCGTGCCAGTAGGCTGTAAATTCAAAATGTCCAGCATAGGCGGCATATCCACTTGCGGAGTTTCGGAGATAAGTTCTTGTATTTCATTTCTAACTTGCTCTTCTAATAATAGCTTTCTGTTTTCAAGCATATTATCAATAGCAATAGTGGTATTGTTATCTCCCAATCTACTTGCTATGCGTTCCATACCATTATAATAGTGTTTGGTGTATTCACCATTTTGGTTGAAATTGATGTAGGTATTAGGATAGAACATCGCTTGCTGCAGTTGCAGGTGCAACGGCTGTTGTTGTCCGTTTATCCACAGGTTGGTATTATATAAACTTATTTTATAAGCTCTTGTGTTAGCAGCATTGTAACCGTAATAGGCAAAACTCATTATATCATCGCTATAGGCTTTTAGGTTGGCTTGAGAATTAAACAGGAAGTACTCTGTATGAGGATTTGGAGTTTGCACTTCCTTTTGTCTTAAACTGCCGTTTATGCCGTAAATAAGGTTAACATGTTCGTCTCCGGTTTGGTTTATCGGTGCAAAGGAAGTTTGTGCGTTGTTGTAGTTCGCCACAGGATAGGAATAACTGCGGGAGTGCGTTTCCGTTGCGTTGTTCAGCATGTCCGTTTGGGCTATATCGTATTGCATTATCTTTCCCCAATTACCATAGTTTACAGCTAATTGATAGCCGTTGTTTTGGCTTTCTTGTGCTGTTGTCAGTTGGTCTGTACTATCATAACTAAAGTTTTCCGTAAAACTTTGGTTCTGCAGCCATGGGCAAGTGCTTGCTACTTGGGTAACATTGCCAACAAGGTCATAGGTGTAATTTATGGAAGACAAGGTCGTGTTGTTATCCGTTGTTTGTATGGAGGATAAACGGCGGGTAATATTATCATATGTATAATCTGTTTTTATGCCGTTGCCGTATTTTTGGCTTATCTTCGCTCCGAACTTGTCATACTTTATGCTGTCCAAGTAATTGGACATAGTAAATAACTGCCCGCCAAGGTCATAAATATAATTTACCACTTCGTTGTCGGGATAGGTGATATTCAAAATCCTGCCCCAACTGTCGTACTCAAACTGTGTGCTTAAGGCAAGCGGCTGAGATAGGAAAGGCAAGGCGTAAATCCTTGTTTCCCGTGTAACCTCACCCATATTGCCGTACTCATAGCACATTACGCCGCTTTCGTCGTAGAGAGAATCTATGCGGCCGTATTGGTCGTAAATATAGATGTTTGTCAAAGCATCATCATAGCTTACGCTGTCCAAACGATGGGCAGTGTAGTGATAAAGGGTGGTTTTGGTTCTGTGTTGAGAACCTTCTATCCATCTTTGTCGGTAGGTGGAAAGGTTCATGCCGCTATACGTGAGGGTTTCGGCAAGCACACCTTCCGTGTAGGTCAGTTTTCTGCCCAAGAGGTCGTATGTATAAATTCTTTCCCAGTCATTGGCTATGCTGCTGTAAACGCGGGTGTTGTCGCCTGCGGCGTTGTAGTCAAAATAGACAAAGGGCTGGCCTGCGGCTTTTATCGCCCAAGGTGTGCCGTTCACGTCTTTCAGCTCGGTGCTGCTGTGGTGGTTAGCATCGGTGGTGGTGGTTTTGAACAGCATTTTGCCCAAGTGGCTGCCGTCAAAGCCGTATTGGAAGGCGGTGCTGCTGCCGTCAGGAGCCGTCTGCACCAAAGGACGGTCCAACACATCGTACACCACCGTGGCGGGAGGAATATTGTCCGTTACAAAGGCAAAAACCGTATCAGAAAGGACTGCCTCCGTAGGATAATAGCTTTTTATAATTCTGCCCAAGGCATCGTATTGCTGCAAACCGCTCACCACAAGTTTCTCCACGCCGTTCACGGCGGCCTCCTTGCGGGTCTGCACTATGCGTCCCAAACCGTCGCAATAGGTGCGGACTTTTATGCTGTTGCCCGGGTGCTGCGGGTCGTAATGCTCTGTCAATGAGGAGGCATAGCACTTTAGGCTGTCCTTGCCGAAATAGCTGTGGCGGATGGTGTAAGGCAAATTGGCAGCTATCTCCTTAGGTCCTCTTATGGTAAGGGTTCTGCCCCAAGCGTCCAGGGTGTATTCCATGCGGTTGCCGGCACGGTCAACTATGGTTCTCGGCACACCGAAACGGTAATCATAATCCTGCATGTAAGAGGCTATGCCGAAAGTGTCCGTAACAGCAGTCGGATAGGTGTTGGCAATGCTGTCGTAGGCAAAATAGGTAGTGGTGTTGGGGCTTCGCAACACGGTGATATTTCCGCAGGTATCGTATTCCATGCGGGTGCTCAGACAGTGCGTGCTGTCAAAGTAGTCGTGTATGGCGGTAATATGTCCCATAGCGTCCAAGTCCGTGGTGCGGCGGCGTAGCAAGACGTTTGCCCCGTCCCGCAAGTCCACTCGGCTTACTCTGTTAACGCAATAATTTTCATTATATTGTGCATGATAAAAAATATTTGCCGTAATTTTTGCCTGGTCGGTGGAGCTTTCGCTCTGGCGGACAAGGTTGCCGTAGTGGTTTTCGTATTCAAAGGTCTGTGTGCGGGTGATGGGAGCATAGTTTAAGCCTTCAAAATAGCAGGTGCGGGTGGCGTTCAACTTCGGGAACACCCTTGCGGCTCCGCCAACGGTGTCCAAGGTGTCCAAGCTGATGTGGTTAGTCGTCTGCACATAACGGCGGTGCAGGCTGTCGTAGAGCACTTCCGCCAAAATTTGTCCGGCAAGGTGGACGTTGTTGTTGGCAAAATAGCGTTCCGTGGTGCGGAGGGTGTCGCCGTTAGTGTTGATTTCAAAGGTGCTGACCTTGGCAAAGCCGAGGAAACGCCTTTCTGCATGGTCGTAATAGCCGTATTGGTAGCCGTAGCGGGTGGTCAGGGTGTCGGCACCGTCGCCCGGGAGGCCGTCCGACAGCTTCACTTCCTTCATCACCCAACGGCGGGGGTGATAGACATTGGCATCTGTCATTTCATAGTCCAACATAATGCTGCCGCCCAAGGGGTTTGCCACCGCTTTCAAAAGGCCCGTCCGGCCAAGGCGGGCGTAGCGGACATATAAGTTGTCATCATTATCAATGGAAAGCATATCGGGCAGACCATCACCGTCAAAGTCCGCTATTTGAGCATATTCCGAGGTGGCAGAATAGCCGCCGCGGGCTGTCACGCTGCCGCCTACCTTAAACACACTCATAAAGGTAAAGCCTCCCGTAAC